>CANQQC010000042.1 GCA_947625925.1 uncultured Clostridia bacterium
TATATACTTTTCCATCTTTTATTTCAACATGCTCTCCTGGCAAAGCTATAACTCTTTTTATATAACTCTTTTTTCCTATTTCAAGAAAATTATATATAAACCAATTAAAACCAGTTTTATTGTTATATTGCGCAACTGGATTATCCTCATCTAACTCTGATAAGTTATATGTAGTTTTACTAGGCTCTTCAAATGTAATTATATCTCCATGTTCTGGTAATTTTTTTGTTGTCCTTCCCCATCTATTAAGCCATAATCTTTGATTTTGTTGTAATGTTGGGAACATTGATACTTGTTTTACAATTGTAGGTGTTCCTATAAAGTATCTAAATAACACAGCTAAGACTACTGCTATTATTACACAATAAACCCATTCAAGTATATCTTTAATTTTTTGTTTGGATTCTTGTTTTTTATCTTGATTAGTTTCTTCATCTTTATTTTCTTCCACGACTATTCTCCTTTATCATTAATGCTTTCCATATTATACAATATTTCTTATAATTTATCAATTGTTATTTTTGGTAGGTATTCTTACTACAACTTCTGTACCTTGTCCCACTACACTTTTTATATCTATACTTCCACCATTTTTATCTAAAATTTCTTTTGCTATTGAAAGTCCTAATCCTGAACCTCCCATTTCTCTTGTTCTAGCTTTATCCACTCTATAGAATCTTTCAAATATCCTATTTAAATCTTTTTCTGGTATTCCAATTCCATTGTCAAATATTTTTATATATGCATCATTATATACAAATCCTACATAAATTTTTATCTCTCCACCTTCTTTAGTATATTTAATACTATTTGTAAGGATATTTAAAACAACTCTTTCTATATCATATCTATTTGCATATACAGGTGGAACATCTGCTGTAACAAAAGTATTAACTTCATGTCCTTTTTTCTTTATTTCTATTGCCAATTTATCTTGGCACTTTTTAACCAATTCTCCCAAATCAAATTGCTCTTTTTGAGTATTTTTATTATTATCATCATATCTTGATAATGTTAGAAGATCAGTTACTAATCTTGCCATTCTTCTTGCTTCTGTGGCTATTACATTTAAGAATTTTGTTCGAGTTTCTTTATCGTAATCTCCTTCTAATAATGTATCAGCATACCCCATAATAGATGTTATAGGTGTTTTTAATTCGTGAGATACATCTGCTACAAATTCTTTTCTAACCTCATCAAGTTTTACATGCTCTGTAATATCTTGAATTACTGCTATTACGCCATCTGGCCTTTCCTCTTCATTTTTAAATGGTGCAAAAAATACATTTATATACTTATCTTCAACTTGTATTCTTTGTTCAGTTGAAGTCCAATTTTCTAAGTATACTATTTTCTCAATATTAATATCTAATTTAAATTTTTTGAAAATATCACTAAATGTATTGTCTTCTGGTCTTATACTCAAAAAGTTTTTTGCTGCAGGATTTATTAAAATAATATCTCCTTCCATATTGAATGCAATTATTCCATCTGTCATGTGTAATAGTATTGTTTCAATTTGATTTTTTTGTGTTGATACTTCTCTTAGTTTTTCATTTAGTTCTTTTGTCATAATTGCAAAAATATCATCTAGTTTTTCTGCTTCTGTTTTCCTTTTGTTCTTTTTTTCGTTTTTACTGCTGTCTTGAGAAGTAATTTTTTCAGCACTTTTTATTAACTTATTCATTGGATATATAACAAATTTAGATAGAAAACTTGCAATTAAAATTCCTATTACCGTAAATACTACAGCAAATATTATTAGTGCTGTTCTAGTATGTATTTGAACATTTCCTATAAAATCATTTATTTCATTTGTATCTATTCCTGAAAAATCTAGTGCTTGTTTTATTTCTAATAATTGTGTTGAGAAGAATACTCCTAACCCAACTAACATTATCATTCCTGTTAAGAAATAAATTAAAATAATTTTTGATTGTACATTTTTTAACATGCTTTTACCTCTACTTTGTATATTCTTTTAATAACATTTTTATTTCTTTATATATCTTTTTTTCAACATCTTTTGTTGCAATTTTTAATGCATTTTTAGACATTTGATTTTCTTTGTTTTTATCTAATATTATTGATTCTATTTTTTCGTTTAAATCATTTCCCTCTAATTCATCATTTAATGTAATCTTCGCTGCTCCAACTTTTTCTAACACCTTTGCATTATATAACTGATGATCTCCACTAACATTTGGTAGTGGTATTAGAATAGATGGTTTTCCAAGATTTGCTATTTCTGTTACTGTCATTGCTCCACTTCTAGCAATTATTAAATTTGAGACATTCATAATTTCTTCCATATTATATATATATGGGACTATTTTTGTATTTTTAATATTATTTATATTTATATTTTCATCTTCTAATATTTCTTTTATTCTATCATATTGTTTTGGACCAGTTGCCCATATTATTTGATAATTTTTATTTAATTTGTTTTTTATAATACTTACAATTGCATCATTTATTTTTTGTGCTCCTTGACTTCCGCCAAAAATAAGTACTATTGGCTTTAATAAATTTAATCCAACATTTTTTACTATTTTTTCTTTTTCAGATATAGTGAATTCTTTTTTTTGAATTTTTATTGGAGTTCCTGTATAAATTATTTTTTTTGCTTTTGGAATTCTATCTATAGCATCTTTAAAAGATACAAGTATTTTGTCTGTTTTATTTGCTAACATTTTTACTGCTTTTCCAGGGAAAGCATTACTCTCATGTAATAATGTTGGTATATTTAATTTATGTGCTTGTGTAATTACTGCACCACAAATATATCCACCTGTTCCAATTACAATATCTGGTTTAAATTCTTTTATTATTTTTTTTGCTTCTCCAAATCCTTTTATAGTTTTGCATATTCTTTTTAAGTTGTTTATTGATATTTCCTTACTCAATCCATAAGCTTCTATTGTTCTTAACTTAAAACCTGCTCTTGGTACTAAATCATTTTCTAATCCTCTTGTTGTACCAATAAAGATAATTTCTGAATCCTTTTCTTCCTCTTTTATTTTATTTGCGATTGCTAAACCTGGATTGATATGTCCTGCTGTTCCAGCTGCTGCAATTATTACCTTCATATACTTTCCCTCCTTGTTTATTTTGCACTAGCTCTTGAAATATTTAGCAGAACTCCTACTTCGCACAGTAATATAAATAGTGCCGTTCCACCATAACTAAAGAATGGTAGTGGCATTCCTGTTACCGGCATAGATGAGGTAACAACTGCAATATTTATTATTACCTGTATTGCAACTAATGCAACTATTCCAACTGCTATTAAACTTCCAAACATATCTGGAGCTTTCATAGCTATAACTATACCTCTCCATACAAATATTGCAAAAAGTATTAAAACTATTGCACAGCCAACAAAACCTAACTCTTCTCCTAATATTGAAAAAATGAAATCATTGTGTGGTTCAGGTATGTATAAAAATTTTTGTTTACTTTCTCCTAGTCCAACTCCAAATAATCCTCCTGAGCCAATTGCATACAGACTTTGTATTACTTGCCAAGCTTCATCAGTTGCATATTTCCATGGATCTAAAAAGGCTGTTACTCTTTGTAAACGATATGGTGCAACCATTACTAATAAGATTATTGATGGTACTCCTGCTACTAGTCCAGTTATTAAGAAATGCCAAAATTTACATCCTGCCATTATCATCATTATACTACATATTCCAATGATAACAATTGAGGCACTAAAATGTGGTTGTAATAATAGTAATAATATTATTGGCACTAATGGAAGTAAATTAAAAATAAATCCTTTTCCATATTTTTGTAAATGATCTCTATTTTTTGTTAAAAATCCTGCATAGAAAATTATCATTAGAAATTTTACAATTTCTGATGGTTGAACAGACAATGTTTCTGTTATATATATCCATCTTTTCGCTCCATTTAATTCTTTTCCTGCAACTAAAACTATCCCCAAAATTATGATAGAAAATACTAGAGCATGTTTATAAAATTTTTGATAAAATCTATAATCTATTTTTGAAATAACCATCATGGCAACAATTCCTGCTATTGCAAAAATCAATTGTTTAGAAAAATATTTATAACTATTTCCACTTTCTGAAAGTGCAGAAGGTGAACTTGCTGATAAAACCATAATTAAACCTAATGCTAGTAATAGCAATACTGATACTAACAAGGTAAAATCAATAGAATTATTTAGAAAGCTAGAAAATTTCCTTCCTTTTTTCTTTTTTGCCATTCATCTCTTCCCTTCTTTATATACAATTTATTCCCAAAAAGCATAATAACAAAGTTGCTATACTAAATACTATTACAACTTTATTTTCTTTCCATCCAGATAATTCAAAATGATGGTGTAATGGTGCCATTTTGAAAAATCTCTTTCCTCCTGTTTTTTTAAAATATATCACTTGTATCATTACTGATAAAGTTTCAATTACAGGAACTAAAGCTATTATCAATATCAATAATGGCATTTTTATATACAGCGCAATACTTGATATTATTCCACCTAATAATAATGATCCTGTATCACCCATAAACACCTTTGCAGGATGTAAGTTAAACATTAAAAATCCTAATGTAGCTCCAACTACAATACTACCAAATACTGAAATTTCTGGAATTCCTTTTATAATTGCTATAACTGTTAGGCATGTTATAATTATTGATGATACACTTGATGCCAATCCATCAATACCATCTGTTAAATTGACAGCATTTGTTGTAGCTAATAGAACAAGTACTGCAAATGGTATATATATTAACAAAGGTATACTAATAAATGTTTTTAAAATTGGTATATATGTACTTGTTCCAATTCCTAATATTTGAGTTAAATATAACACATACCCTACTGATATAATCAATAGTCCTAACATTTTATAACTAGGTTTTAATCCTGTTGTGTTTTTTAAAACTAACTTTTTAAAGTCATCTATAAATCCAATTATTCCATATCCTATTGTTGCTATCAAAATAGGTATTAACTTATTTACAATCTCTGTATTTCCTATTCTATAATAATAAACACTTACTCCAATTACAACAATAATCATAGTTAAAATAATAACTATTCCTCCCATTGTTGGGGTTCCTTGTTTGTTTAAATGTGATTTTGGACCATCATCTCTTTCAATCTGTCCAACCTTTAATTTTCTAAGTGTTGGAATTACTATAATTCCACATATAATAGAGACTATAAATGACAGTATTAGTATCACTATTTCTTTACTCATTATTTATCAAACCCTTTTCATTATTTTTTTGCTTCTATTATTTTTTCTATTATTTCCCTAACTATTATTCTCTCGTCATAGTCATATTTTACTCCGTTGATTTCTTGATATGGTTCATGCCCTTTTCCAGCAAGAACTATAATATCTCTTTTTGTAGCCATTTTTATAGCTTCTTCAATTGCTTCAGTTCTGTCTACAACCACTTTGTATTTTCCTTTTGTTTTCTTAATTCCTTCTTCAATCTGTTTAATTATACTTTCTGGTTTTTCTGTTCTTGGATTATCTGAAGTAACAAATGTAAAATCTGCTATTTTCCCTGAAATTTCTCCCATAATAGGTCTTTTTCCAGTATCTCTATCTCCACCACATCCAAATACAGATATTACTTTTCCTCTTGTATAACTCTTAACTGCTAATAAAATATTTTGCAAACTTTCTGGTGAGTGTGCATAATCAATCATAATTGGTAACTCTAATTTATTATCAACTAATTCAGATCTTCCTGGTACTCTTACTTCTAATAGTGCTTCTTTTATAACTTCACTATCTATTCCAAATTTTTGTGCCACACTTATTGCTGCTAATGAATTATATACACTAAATCTACCTGGAATTCCAACTTTTACCCTTTCATTTCTGTTTGATAATCTTACTCT
Source organism: uncultured Clostridia bacterium (assembly GCA_947625925.1). Taxonomy (GTDB): domain Bacteria; phylum Bacillota; class Clostridia; order TANB77; family CAG-508; genus CAG-269. Next base: position 5,897 of record CANQQC010000042.1, read on the forward strand.
AAAATCAACATATGAATTTGTTATTGTTATATCTTTAGCAAGTAAATTTGCTGAGTTATCTATTCCATATGTTGTTATATTGCTATCAGGGAATAATTTTGGTATTTTTGTTCCGTATAAATCATCAATATTTACAATCCCTGTCTTACACATTTCAAATAATTTCATTTTAGATTCAAAATAATCTTTCATATCAGGATGCTCTTTTTCACTTATATGATCTTCTGAAAGATTTGTAAATACACACAAATTAAATTGACATCCATCAACTCTATGTAACTTTAAACTTTGTGAAGATACTTCCATAACAACATATTCAACACCCTCATCTAACATTTTCTTAAACATTTTTTGTATTTCTATACTCTCCGGTGTTGTTCTATCACTATCTGAAAGTCTTCTTCCATTTATATATGTTGCAATTGTTCCAAGTAGTCCTACTTTTTTTCCTGCCCTTTCTAAAATTTCTTTTATCATAAATGTTGTTGTCGTTTTTCCTTTTGTTCCCGTTACACCTATTAATTTAAATTTACTAGATGGATTTCCATAAAAGTTTGTTGAGACAATTGCTAAACCTCTTCTTGTATCAGGTAATATTATTAATGTTGTATCTTGTGGAATTTGAAGTGATTTCAAATCAACGCATCCTTCTTGTATCATAATTGCAGTTGCACCTTTTTTTATTACATCTCCTATATATTTATGTCCATCAGAAACAAATCCTTTTATTGCTATGAACATATCTCCTGTTTCTACTTTTCTAGAATCATTTTGTATTTGCCTAACTTCCTTATCTAAGTCTCCCATTACTTTTACGCCTTCCAAGCCCACTAATAAACTTTTTATATTCATATTTATTCTCCTTGTGATTTTTTCTTACTTATTATATAACTAATTTGCCTTTTTGTATAGGTTTTAACTTAAAAAAACTCCTTTAATAATATTTATTAAAAGAGTCTTTTTTTATTCATTTTTATTTTTTATATTCTTCTTCATAAACAGTTTCAATTTGTTTAAATTGTTCTTTAGGAGCATTTCTTAGATTCATTTGAGAAATCAACAATTCATATCTTCCTTCAAGTTCTTTTTTTGTGATTTCATTATCTATTTTCCTAGCATCACAAATTGCTTCAACCGCTGTGTTATATTTTTTATTTGGATATATTTTTTCTGGTTCAAAATTATTTTTTTTCTTTCCTCTTGTATATACATATACATTAATATTATCTTGAATTTCTTCAATATTTTTAGTTAGTGCTTCATATGATTCATTATGTCTTTGAAGCCCTGTTAGTTTTGCAGTTTTTAATTTATGAATTATTTGTAATTCATATCTCTCATGAATTGATAACGAACTATTTAATTTTCCAACAGCAAGTACATGAACGCTAATAGTATACTTATTTTTTTGAATGTCTTTTAATTTACTTCCTATTAACCCTTTAGATAGAGATGGTGCTGCTTCTTTAATTATATTATATTTATTTTCTAATGCATATTGATAAATGTTGTCAGCATGATCGTAACTATCTGGCGCTGTTAAAAACGGATATATAACTTGATAATCTTTAGCAATTTGTTTTGCATCAAATCTAAAATGTTTATATTTATCTGAGTCAACAAATATGCAGTTTTCATTTTCTCTTAGGATTTTTGCTGTTAAATTACTTTTACCACTTCCTGTTTGAGCAGCTACAATATACATATTAGGATTTTTAACTGGTTTTTTGTTATTAAAAGTAATTGCCATAACATAATAGAATGTTTTTAAATATTCTTCATCACTAAGCCATTTTTCTTTCATCAATTTTTTTACATCTTCGTTGATTTTATTTGAATATCTTATTTGTTTTACTCTTTTTGCATATTTTAATAATTTATCAGGACTTTCTGGTAACATTTCAATTATAATATTGGGAATATCTTTTATAACTTTTTCATATATTTCCTTACTTATTTCTCTTTTTTCCATTCGATTTTCTCCTCTTTTTTATGCTAATATTTCTTTAATTATCTTTCTATTCCCTTTATATGCTTCTTCTTGAATAGTCATTAAATGCTTCAATTCTTGTTCATATTTATTCTTTTTTTCTTCACTATTTTCTTTACTTATTTGAAATATTTTTTCTGCTATTTGTGCCATTATAATTTCTAATGCTACTTCTAATTCTACATGTTCTTGCATTTTTGTCTCCTTTATTTTTCTAATTTTTTACGACTTTAGCTTCACAATATTTACAACGATATGTTTTATTTTCTTTATCAGTAAGGATAAATACTTGATCTAATTCATGTTCTATTGAAGTTATACATCTTGGATTTTTACACTCAGCAATATTAACAATTTCCTTTGGTAATTCAACATGATACTTATCCACTCTTTTATCATTTTTTATAATGTTGATTGTAATATTTGGATCAATATATCCCAATATATTTAAGTCTAAATCAATATTTTGAGCTATTTTTATTATATCTTTCTTTCCCATTTTTTTGCTTCTTGCATTAGTTATCATTGCTACTGGACAATCTAACTCTCCTAAATTTAATGCCTCATATATTTCTAAGCTTTTCTTTGCTTGTATATGGTCTATAACTATACCATTTTCTATACTATCTATATTTATCATTATACTCCTCCTATTTTATATCTAACAATTTTAATAAAAGTGCCATTCTAATATACTTTCCATATGCTACTTGTTTAAAATAACATGCTCTAGGATCATCATCAACTTCTGTTGATATTTCATTTACTCTAGGTAATGGATGCATAATACAAAGATCTTTTTTAGCTTTTTCTAATTTTTCTTTATCTAAAATATAGTAATCTTTTAATCTTAAATAATCTTCTTCATTGAAAAATCTTTCCTTTTGTACTCTCGTCATATATAAGATATCAAGTTTATCTATATATTCTTCAATATCTTTTGTTTCTATATAATCTATATTACTATTTACTTTTACATATGTTGGAATTTTTAATTCTTCAGGTGATATAAAAACAAACTTTATATTTTCATATCTTGACATAGCTGTTATTAAAGAATGTACTGTTCTTCCAAATTTCAAATCTCCGCATAAACCAATAGTTAAATTGTTAAGTCTTTTCTTTTCACAATATATTGTTAATAAATCTGTCAAAGTTTGTGTTGGATGATTATGACCTCCATCTCCTGCGTTTATAATTGGTACTGTTGTTTTTGTTGATGCTACTAATGGTGCTCCCTCTTTTGGATGTCTCATAGCAATTATATCACTATAACATCCTACTGTTCTTATTGTATCTGATACACTTTCCCCTTTTGAAGTGGAACTTGAATCTGCTGAAGAAAATCCAATAACATTTCCTCCTAATTCCATCATTGCTGCTTCAAAACTTAACCTTGTCCTTGTGCTAGGTTCAAAAAATAAAGTAGCCAATTTTTTATGCTTACATTTTTCTGAATATTTATCAGGATTTTGCATAATATCTTCGGCTACTTTTATCAATTCTTCAATTTCTGTTACAGATAAATCTTTTATATCAATTAAATTTCTCATATTATCCTCCTCGTTTTTATACTATTAAAGTTTTATCAAAAATTTCGTTTTGTGTCAACAAAAAATAACTAGATATTCATTTTTTATGATATCCAGTTATTTTTTTAATATTCCAATCTCTAATATTTTCAATTAAATATGACGCTTCTTGATATACATAGTAATTTATTCAATTTAAAAATAATAATTAATTAGCAATTCTTCAACTTAAAATCAGCAAATTTTTTGTATTATATTTTAAAATTATAATTAACATCTATAATCATCTACTTTTCTATACTTCTATAGTTTTTCCAAATTCATTTTCATACCACTTATTTAGTCTTTTTCTTTTTTTAAATACTATTATTTCTTTGTCTTTATTTTTTTCCAAAGTTTCAATTATAATTTTTCTTTTATCTTTATTCCATTTTAATGTTTGTTTTATAAAAGTAAAATCCATTTTTTCTTTACATCCTGGTATTTCTGGTCTTTCTTTTCCTCTCATTTTAATATGTCTTGACATTATTCCTTTTAATTTAGCAATTGTAGAATAATCAAGAAAAATTATTAAATCAGATTTTTGAAATCTTTTTTCTATAGTACTTTTGTATGTACCATCTATTACCCATTTAGGTTCTCCAACTATATCTAGAATTATTTTATCTCTTTCCTTTTTATCACGTGGTTGCCAGTTTTCTAAATGATGTATTCCATCTAAATGATATATTGGTAAATCAAGTTCCTTTCCTAAATTATTTACTAATGTACTTTTTCCTGTTCCCGGTCCTCCTACAACTGATATTTTACATGCATTTTTTATCATTTTATGAACCTCCTTAATTTTTTATTATCTTAAGGTGAACAAAATCAGTAATTCTTATTTTATCATATATTTTTTACAGTGTCAAAAAAAGAATATTCTTTTTAGAATATTCTTTTCAGACTGTTGACAAAGTAAAAAAATTTGCCAACAGTCTTTCTTTTTTAGAAAAAATATATTAAAATAAATA
>CANQQC010000043.1 GCA_947625925.1 uncultured Clostridia bacterium
TCTGCAATTTCCATATACATAGTCCTTTCTTTTATATTTTCAATTGTATTGTATATGAAAAAAGAAAAGTAGTCAATCTATAAGTTTATTTATATACAACTAATAGATTAACTACTCTTTAATTATTTTATCCGCACCAATAAGAAATGTAATACCAAACTTTTGACCACCAACTCATCTCATCACATCCTTTATTTTAAATTTATATATTTCTATATAAACTTAAAATACCACCTAGAACTGCGTGTTCTAGGTGGTTTTACGAATGCTTTTTTTGACAAAATTTGTGGATTTATTTAATTTTTCAACTTCTTTACAATATAATAAATGAATTCTGTAGGAGTTGGAACTCCTGTATTATAATTAATTTGAGCAGTATAATTATTACGTAAATCTTCAATTGCCGTAGTTCTCCAAGTATGATTAATTGATGTTTGTATTGCTCTGCTTATACTACTAGTTAATAATTTATATTTTTTAGATAGATATTGAAAAACAGTTATGTCTTGATTATCATTTGTTAACAAGTAATAAATCGCATCAAACATATAATCTCTTCCTTTATGCTTATAACTTATTCCAATTAAATCTAATTCTTTGTTTATTCTATTAGAAAGTCCCTCATCTTTTTCTTCAGATTTGCTTTCAGTATATATTACATTATCATTGTTTGTAGGTGTTTGAATCAATAACATTGCAGATTCAATTACAAGTTTTGGTGAATAGTCTGTTTGCTTTTTATAGAAAATTAAATCAACAAAATCTTTATGAAGTTTATCATAAATTGTATTTGACACAATGTTTGTTGTAACAATAATTAAAGGTTTGTAGTCTAATTCAATATTCTTTAAATTATTTAAGTAATCAAATCCTGAACCAGTACCATTATGTAATTCTAAATCTAATATTATAATGTCTGGTAAGACTCTTTTTGTTAGAATTATAGCTTCATTACTGGAATTTGTTGTTCCAACCAATGTGATATCATTTCTTTTGTTTATATAATTTTCAAATTCTTTAGTATCTTTTTCGTTATCTTCCAAAAGAATAATTTTTATCTTGCTATTCATTGATTCTTCTATCCTCCCTTCTTTTTTCAAAAAAAGTATACCACAATTTTCCACAAAAATCTACAAAAAGTGCCGTCATATTAGTTGCAAAAGATAACGTACGAAACGGTATGATTTATTTATGGAGGAAATACTTATGTACAAAAAAGAGAAAACTAAAAAAGAAATTGGAAAAAGAATTGAGATTATACGAAATAATATGAATATTACCAAAGAATCTTTTGCAGATTTAATTGATGTAACAGGTCAACACCTTGGTAAAGTAATAAGTGGAGAAAAAGGATTATCTATAGATAAGATTATAGAAATTTCAGATAAAACTGGGTATTCTACTGATTTTATTCTAAAAGGTACTACAACAGAATCAGAAATTATCAATTCTAAAGTTAATAAAATTAAGAAGAATATTGAGAAAATTGATGAAATTTTAAAAACAATATAAGCTATTAGCTTGACAAATATAAGCCCTTTTTGTTAATATGATTAAAGAAAAAAATGTCTTTTTTTGTAGATTATAAGGAGGGTTTATTTATGCGTTCATTTATTGTAAGACATATTGATAGTTTAGGTAGAATAGTTCTTCCAAAAGAATGGCGAGATATAAATAATATAGATGAAAAAGATTCTTTAGAGATACACATAAAAGGAAACTCTGTAACAATAAAAAAACATGAAGATAGTTGTGTATTTTGTGGAAATCACACGAATCTTCAATTAGTTAATGAAAAACAAGTATGTAAAAAATGTTTAGAAGAGTTAACAAATTCATACAAAAAGTAGCTGTAATTAAAATTTCAGCTACTTTTTTGTATACCATTTTGCAAACTCTTTCATAGAATCAACAGACTCATACTTTATTCTACTTCTTCTTTCTTCTTCTGTCATTTGAGCTAAAGTTTTATCATATCCATAAGGTTTAAATATATACCATAGATCAGACCATTTTTTATCTGTATCACTTCCTAATATTTCATTAGATAACGTACCTTCATGTTTTCCCATGAACTGATATACCTTATTTCCATCATAATATGACAAACACTCTGTAAATCTACATTTTCTATTTTCTTTTTCTTCCATCAGCTTTAAAATTCCTTTAATTCCAATGGTATCTAATGCAAAATTTACAAAAGCTCTTGGAAATCCATCCAATTCATCAATTAAAAATCCACAATCCAAAGAAATGCATGGTTTATTTACTAATTTATATGCCTCCATAACTTTATATTTTGAGATATATTTTATATCATCACTTCTTGGTTCTTCCAATTCATATTCAAATATTTTAAAATTTACACCTTTTAATTGTCTATTAGCTGAATCCATTTTTCCTTTGTTATGTGTTACAAAAACTATTTCATCCATTTTTTTCTCCTATAATATATCTTTTAATTGTATTAAATCATTTATTTCATAATTTGGTTTTAAATTTGTATTATTTGGTATCTTTTTCATATTAAACCAACAAGAGTCTATTTTATTGTTAAGTCCCCCTGCTACATCTTTATCTAACTCATCACCTATTATTAACATTTCTTCTTTTTTATATATTCCGACTTTTTCAAAAAACTTTTTAAAGAACTCATTATGAGGTTTCATAAATCCCGCTTCTTCTGCAGTAAAAATATCTTTAAAATATTTTTCAACATTGATTTTTTCTAATTTAAATTTTACTGCAAATTTAGGACCATTTGTTACAATATACATTTCATATTCTTTTTCATATAAATATTTTAGAGTTTCATTAACATTTTTTATTGGAATTATTTTTTCACTTAAATATTTTATATATTTCTGATTTATCTGTATTGCTTCATCTAGAGAAATATTATTTAAATACTTTATAAATCTTTGGGCACGTAACCACTCAGTTTTTTCTTGTATTGATTTAAATTTATATGGTTCTATAATTTTACCATCTGCTCTATCTTTCCAAAACTGATCATCAATATCTATAAATCGTTGTACTTTTTCATCTAATATACTTTCATGTCTTTCAATTAAGATTTTTTTAATTGCATATTTTCTATTTTCATTATCATCTATTAAAGTATTATCTAAATCAAATAATATTTTTTTATATTTTTTAGACATAAAAATTTCCTCCCATATATTTATATTAACATATATTGTGGAAATATTTTTGTCACAATTATTTTTTTATTGTATTTTTATCAAAGTATACCTCTTTTAATACTTCATATTCTTTAATATCATCTAATTTAAATAACCTTATTTCATTTCTTAATTCACAAAAAGCTGCTATATACCACTTATCTTTATATATAAACAATTCTGCTGGATGTATAATCCTTTTGGTTATTCCAGAATTTATAGATTTAAAAACTATCTTAACTTTATTTTTATTTACAATTGCTTCTTTCATAACGACATACATTTTTTCTTTTACTTCATTTTTTATTCTTAAGAAATTGTTATTTTCATCTATTCTATATCCACCATATTTTCCTGTATATGATTTTAAATATATTCCTGCTTGTTCTAACTCTACTTTATATTGTCTTATCATTCTTTCTGATACTTCTAATTGATTAGCTAAATCTGAAATACTATGTATCTTTTTGTCTTTTAGTATTTGTAACATATTTAACATATTTGCAATTTTACTCATTTTATACCTCATTTCTATATGTTATATTATATATCATTTAACATAATTCTTCAATACAATACAAAATTTGAAATCACATATAAAAAGAAACACTATTTTTTAGTGTTTCCATGGTTTAATCTTTATTTATTAATCATTGCATTCATTTTCAGTACAATTAAAATCTACTAAATTAGATCCACTCATATTAGACATATTGTTCATATGATTCATTTTTTTATTATTCATATAATATCTTTTTTGAGCTAATCTATCATGAACTCCATTTAAAGCCTCACCAAATCTTTGGAAGTGTACTATTTCTCTAGATCTTAAATAACGTAAGACATCAACAACATCAGCATTATCACGACATAAATCTATTAACTTTTCATATGTTGCACGAGCTTTTTGTTCAGCAGCTAAATCTTCTTGTAAATTTGCTACTGGATCTCCTTTACATGCTATATATGCACTAGTAAACGGAACTCCTGCAGCTGATGATGGATATACATCTAATCCATGATCTGTATAATATGGTGCTAAACCAGCTTCTTCAATTTGTTCAATAGTTGCATCTTTAGTTAATTGATTTACTAAAGTTCCTACCATTTCTAAATGAGCAAGTTCTTCTGTGCCAATATCATTTAATATAGCCTTTGCATTTTCATCTGGCATACCAAAACGTTGAGATAAATATCTTAGAGAAGCAGCCAATTCACCATCAGGTCCTCCATATTGAGATATAATTACTTTAGCAAGTTTTGGATCAGTACATTTAATATTTATTGGATATTGTAACAATTTATTATATGTCCACATTAAAAATCACTTCCTTCCCATGGCCAAGGTCCTTCTAACCATCTCCACTTATTACATGGGAATGTAATACTAAGAGGACCAAACATTTTTTGATATCTATCTTTTAACTCTCTTAAATGATTGCATTGATTTCTATGAAGACATAATGCTTTTTTATCATTTGGATGTGTATCTAAATATAGAGCTAAATCTGTAATTGCAAATTCACAACATCTAATTTCTTCTTTTAGTTCTTCCATCAGTTTATTGTCATCTTGACATCCACATTGTCTTGTATTTTCTCCAATTGCTGTCATTGGTTACATCCCTCCCCTATTTTATTTGTATCTCTTAAATATGCAATCTCTTCCATTGATTGACCTGGACAATATGTGTTTACTAATTCTGGAAATATAGTTCCTTTTTTAAGACCAATACAACTTTTATATGCTTTAGTAAAATTTTGAGCAGGAACATAGCTTTCAGCTATAGTAGGATCAGTTGGAAATACACTATATGGCTCATTAAAACCACAAGCACAGCTTGACATATATTCATCATTTGAATTATTAAAACAACCACAACTATTGTCATATATTGATTCTTCATCATTACAACCACAGTTATTGTTATCTTTTTGTGTTTCCATTGGATCATATTCATTATTATTCATACAATCACAACTTCTATAATTCCTATTAAACATATTTCTTCCTCCTTTAATTTATATTATATTTTATGTATATCTTTTTTGTTTTGTGATAAATCTTAAATAATCTGACAACATAATATATTTCAAATCTTTATGTTGCATAATAGAAAACATTAATATATATCCAATTTTTAAATTTATTTCAAAAAAAAAGGACTTTCATAATTGAAAATCCTCATTTTTTATATTCTACTTATAAAAATTCCTATTACTATAACTCCTACAATAATTCTATATATAGCAAAAATTTTAAAGCTTCCTTTTTTCAAATAATCCATTAAAAATTTTATTACAAGTATACCAACAATAAAACTTACTAAAACTCCTACAAAAAATGGTATATTAAAAACAAAATCTTTAATTTTAAATATTGTTGCAGCTAAAACAATTGGTGTTGATAATAAAAAGGTATATTTTGCTGCAGATTCTCTTGAAACACCTAACATTCTTCCTGTTGTAATTGTAACTCCTGAACGAGAAACTCCAGGTATAAAAGCTAAAGCTTGAGAAAGTCCTATTAAAAATGTTTGTTTAAAACTCATTTGTTCAAACTCTGTTTTTGTTTGTGCTTTTTTATCAACTATGTATAGAATTATTCCCATTACTATTAAAGCTATTGCAATCAATAATGGCATTTTTGTAAGTGTTTCTCCTATACTTTTGTCTAATATAAATCCAATTATTCCTCCAGGTATAGTTGCAATAACTAGATACCAAAACATTTTTCCTTCTGTTGTATTTTCTTTTTTTATAACTTGATTATATCCTCCTTTTATCAAGTTAATCCAGTCTTTAAAGAAAAATATTCCAATTGCAAGTAATGTTCCAAAATGTAATGCAACATCAAAACTTTCTGGAATATTCCAATTAAAAATCCATGGTATCAATGCTAAATGTCCTGAACTAGAAATAGGTAACAATTCTGTTAATCCTTGTATAATTCCTAATATTATTGCCTCAAATATTCCCATCTTTTCTCCTCATTTCTTATATTTTTATTTCTTTTAAAACGTTATATATAGTATCCTTTATAATATCTGCAGTAGTACTTGGAGAAACTTTACCTGGTAAAGCTAAAGCCCAAATAGATTTTATTCCCCTTTCTTTGGCAGCTTCATTATCTACTCCTCCTGGATTAGATGCTAAGTCAATTATCAAACAATCTTCTCTTACATATTTTAATTTTTCTTTTGTTAGTATTAAGTTAGGAACAGTATTTATTATAATATCATAGTTTGTAAGTTCACTTTTTAAATTATTAATATTAATATCCTGATATCCATATGATTTTATCCATGCTAAAGCATCTTCTTTTCTTGCTGCACAAGTGACTTTTGCTGATAACCCTTGTAATTTATATGCAAGTATTTTTGCAACTCTTCCAAATCCTAATATAAGTACATAAGATCCGTGAATATTTTTATTAGTATTTGATATCATTAGTTGTATTGTTCCTTCTGCTGTTGATATAGTGTTTAATATAGCTAACTCTTCTCTTTTCATAATATCAACAATTTCATAACACTCTTCATCTTCTTCATTTTGTATTTCATAAACTTTTGGGGGTATTGCTCCTGCGATAAGTATTCTACCATTAGCATTATGCATTAAATCCTTTATAGTAACCTTTTCATCACTAAACGGCATATTTATTTCTTTTTCATTGCTTGAAAAAGGAATTGGCCCAATTATAATTTCAGCATTTTGTATTGAGTCTTCTAACTTAGAACAAAAGAAAACATTTTCTAATTTTTTTAACTCATCTGCCTTTTCTAATCCAAATGTATATACTACATTTTCATCTTCTACAAGTCTTTGAACTAATTTAACAGTTCTTAAATCTCCACCAATAACAGCAAATTTCCTCATAAAAAATCTCCTTCTTATAATGTCTTACTATTATTATATTGTTTTTTGGAGATTTTATGATTTTATTCTTGTTTTTCTTTTTCTATATCTTTATCTTTTTCTTCTTTTTTTCTCTTTACCTTATCGCCTCTATATCTTTTAAATAACTTTATATCATCATAACTTAGATTCCTTGTAAGACTTGACATTTCTTCAAGATGTTCTTTTGCTTTTAGTTCTTTTTCATTTAATTTATTATTTTTCTTAATATTCGATTTATTTTCTTCGTCTTTTTCCTTTCCTTCTATATTAAACGGTATTGAAATTTTAGATAAAACCGGTATAAAAACTGGATCACTTTTAATTTTTTCACCTATTTTTGGATTGATTTCAGTTGCAACATTGGCATATTTTATTGCCATATCTTTGTTACCTTTGATTAAATTTATTTTTGATAATTCATAATATGCATCTGCTGATAACTCTTCATCACTTTCTATAACTTCTAAAAACATTCTTTCTGCTGCATCAATATTTTTGTATATTAATGCAATTTGTGCTAAAGAGTACTTTGAATTATATGATAAAGCATTAATTTGTGCTGCTTTTTCATAACAAACTTTTGCATTTTGGAAATCATTAAGCATTGTGTAAACTATTCCTAGGCTATAATTTATTTCATAACTTGTTGGATTAAATTTCAACGCATTTTGATATACAAGAGCAGCTTCTTTATACATTTCATTAGATATAAATATATCTCCTAATAATAAAGTTGCTTCATAATAATCAGGTTTTTTACTTAGTAAACTTGATAGCATTTGAGCTGCATCATCTTTTCTATCCAAACATTTTAATAAATAAGCCACTCTATAATATGAATCATAATCTTTTTTATTTAAATCAACGGCTTGTACATATTCATCAATTGCTTTTCTCATTCCACCTTCAGTTTCATATATTTGTGCTAACAAACTATGAGCATCATGATTATCAGGATATTTACTTGCCAATTCTAATAATATTTTTTTTGCCGTTTTATTATTATCAAATTTCATTAAAATTTTAACTAAAGAAATATTAAAAACCTCAGCTAAACTATTGCCATTTTTTTCTATTAAAATAGCTACAATTGGTATTATTAAACTAAGAATATATTTAAGAATTACTAAAAAAATATTTAATTTAATTGTAAATAAAACTTCTAAAAAGTTTATCGTAATTCCAAGAGCTTCTAAAACAAGAATGATAATATAACTAATATCACTCTTTTTCATCATTTTTAAAAACATATATACAAATATTGCAAAAGCTATTACAACAAATATCAATTGTTCTATTATCATATTGTTTTCTCCTTTTTTTCCACATCCTTTTTGTTTACTATATTTTATTCTAAAAACTACTTTTTGTCTAGTTTTTTAAATGTTTTTTTTACTTAATTATTATTTTTTATTTTTTTTCTTATATATACTAGACTTTTTTTTACTAGATATGATATTATATTATCATAATGAGTAATATTAAAATACTGATTTCTATGGAGGAATATATTATGTCAAAAACAATTAAATTTTTATTAACAATAGTTTTATGTATAATTTGTAGTTTATATTTATCAAATATATCTTTAGCAGTAGAATTAAATACAGTTAGTGATAGTGATTCATCTACAACATCTTCTGATGAGCTAACTTCAGATGTTTCATCACTTGATGGCGAAGCCCAAACAGACGATACAGAAAATTCTGATTTAGAAAATACTGATGATACTACAGATGATGGTTCAGAAGTAACTGAAGATGGAAATTTTGAAGATGAAGAACTTTCTAATGAAATTACAGAAGACGAAGCTTTAGATACTAACTCAACAGATACATTAGACACTTCAGCAACAGTTAGTAGTGTATCTTCAGAATCTTCTCTTCCAGAATCATCTTTAGGATTAACAAATATTTTAAATATTTTACTTATAGTTGTTGGTGTATTGTTGATTTTCTTAGCAATCGCAATACTTATTAGATTAAAAAGTTAAAATTGATTTCAAATATGGTTTAAATATTTTTAAGAAGAAAATAAATTTTCTTCTTTTTTTTGAAATTTTTTCAAGTATATTTTGTCCAATTTATTTTAATACTATTATTGTAATTAAAAAAATAGGAGGATAAATTTATGTACAAAAAAATCATAATAAGTTTTATAACTTTATTTTTACTTACTTCTCTTACATTTTTTGCTTTTGCAGCAGATGATAATAATGCTGGTCATGATGCTGTAAATACAGTAAGAAACGTTGTAGGTGATGCTGAAAACACAGTTGAAGATGCTGCTAGAGATGTTTCAAATACTTCAAAAGATGCAACAAATAATATGGAAAATTCAGCCAATACAATGACAAATAATTCTAATATGTCTGGTATGACAAGAAATGATAATAACGACAATAATAACAATGACAACAACAACGCAAACAATGATTATGTTGCAGTTAGAACAAACGCAAATGGTGAAACAACTTTAATGGGTATGAATGCTTCAACTTGGACTTGGGTTATTATTGCAATTGCTGCTATAGCAATTATTGCATTAGTTTGGTATTATGCAGCACAAACAAATAAAGATTATGAATCAGATGAATAATTAGCATTTAAAGTTAAATATATTACTTTTAAATATATTTAACTTTTATTTTTCTCTATGCTATGATATAATTATTTTAGCTTGGAGGTAAGATAAAAGTGAGCAAGGATAATAATAAAGTTATAGCTAAAAATCCAACTGCATATTTTAATTACGCGATTGAAGATACCATAGAAACAGGCATCGTTCTTTTTGGTACTGAAATAAAATCTATAAGAACTGGGAAAGTAAACATGAAAGATACTTATGCTTTTATTCGTAAAGGTGAAGTATTTATTTGTGGTATGCATATTAGTCCTTATGAATATGGAAATATATTTAACAAAGATCCTTTAAGAGATAGAAAATTATTATTAAATAAAAAAGAAATAAATAAACTAATTGGCTTAACTAAACAAAAAGGATATAGTCTTGTTCCTATTTCACTATACTTTAAAGGTAGCTATGTAAAACTTAAACTTGGTATAGGTAAAGGAAAAAAATTATATGACAAGCGTCAAGACTTGGCTAAAAAGGATGCAAATAAACAAATACGTGCAAATCTAAAAAACAAAAATATTTAAAAAAGAGATTTCTAAAAATAGAAATCTCTTTTCAGACCGTTGACAAACCCCTAGATATTTTTTCTGGGGGTATTTATTTTTCTATAATTTTATCAAATTTATA
>CANQQC010000044.1 GCA_947625925.1 uncultured Clostridia bacterium
TGATTAAATTCTAGTTTTCCAGTTGAATTTTCTATCTCTACACTATTTTTTACATAATTTTCCTCACTAATTTCACCAGAATTATTTATATAATAATCTTTATATTTAGAATACTCATTAGTTGGTTCTATATATTTAACCGTAAACGCAGCTCCCTTTAATAGTCCTCCTTCTTGTGCAATTTTATTAATTATAAGTGATCTCCTTAAGTTCTCTATTGTTACCTCTTTGGTTTCTTTATCATCTTCTGATATTGTAACACTCTTAGGTTCTGCTATTTTTACATATCCACCTTTTGGTGCTTCTTCTTCTGTTATCAAATATGTACCAGGAAACAAGTTATCAAATGACAAACTTCCTGGGTTATCAAATATAAACTTATCACTTTGATAATTAACTTCTTCAACTTCTCCTAACTTGTTTACATATTGATTTTCATGAGGTTTTCCTTCTTCTGTCGTTGCTGATTGTAGCATAACAGATATCTTAGATCCAGGTAATGTTTTACCATCATTATCAACTTTATTTATAATTAGTGGTGCACCAAAAGGAATATGTAAATTCACATTTGCTTCAGCTACAAACTCTTTATATGTTGGTGTTGAAACATTTCCACCTTCTAATCTCATAATACTTTGTGTATAGCCTTCATTTGCATGATAAAAGTACATACTTCCAAGTAGATTGCCTCCTCCTCCTGGAGCAACACCATTAACTTTAAATTCAAATCTTCCTAAGTCTGGCTTCAAATTAACTTTTTGCTCAGGTGGAATAAACAAATAAAAGTCTGATCCTTTTGCAAAATCTCCTAATGGTTTTTCAACAAGTTGACCACCTTCATATGTTACATAATAATTTCCAACTTGAACATTATTCTTATTATATAAATTTAATCCCGTTACAGTTCCAGAATAATTTATACTAATTGGACCTATTAAAATACCATTACTAATTCCTCTACCAGGAAGTGTTTGATTTTTCAAATAATTACATCTATCCGTATTTATCTCTGCAAATCCAACTTCAGCACTTGGTGTTATATTTCTTAAACTTTGGCCTCCTGCTTCAACAATTTGTTTAAATCCTGCTGATAGTGCGTAGTCACTACCACCACCTTCGTCTTCAGTCCAAATTCCTAAGTTCAATCCTACTTGATGTCCATATACCCATGCTGCTCTTTGAAAATCAGATTTTCCTTGAGTATTTAGGTGGTTACTCCATTGTCCATCCATTGGTTGATTTGCAAGCCAAGCCAAATTTAAATAACAATTAATTAAACCTTGTTGACCGTGGATCATTAATTGAGATACCTTCTGGGTAATTATTTGATACTACACGATCACTATAAACATGAGCTTCTCTTACCAATCTTATGTCTGATGAAACCCAAGCATTTGGACAAATACAATATATATGTCCGACGTAGTTAGTATTACCACTAATAATCGTAAAGTCGTGGTTAGGTCCATCCCTTGTTAATGTATCACCATAACTTTTTGAACAAAACCACATACTCAAAATAGCTATACCCAAAAAAAGTATTATTTTTAAGATAGTATTTTTTCTAAACACTCTTTTCTGCCTCCTTTCTTTCTAAAGTCCTTTAAATATATCTTCGTTTAATAGAAGTGTATCTTTCCTAATAATATAAACTGCTATTCCTGTCATTACAACAATAATTAAAATTATTGCTGTATAAACTAATGCTGAACCTGTTTTAATACTAATAATAACATCTGCTGAACCCATATCATCTTCACTTTGGTTTCCATTACCTGGTGTTGAATTAACATCAGCTATTCCCTCTTCATTATAACTATCTAATATTTCTGCTGTATTTGTTACAATTCCTGTATTATCTGATGTCATTGATTTTGTTAAAACAAGTTTTATAGTTTTACTTTCTCCAGGAACTATAACTTCATTTTCTAGGCTATTTGTTGTTAATGCTGTTCCTGATTGATACCAATCTTGATTTAATTCAGAACTAAATTTCAAATCACTTGGTATTTGATCTTGAATTTTTCTCGCATATCCTGAAACTTCTCCATTATTTGTTACTACTATGTCATACTCTATAATTACATTTGCTCCATCTATCTTCTTACCACTTAATTCAACTTTTGCTAATGTTTCTTTATTATAGTTGTATGTTTTTACTTCATCATTTGTACTTACAACTATCTTAGATATATATTTATCTAAGCTTAAATCAAATTTACCTTTTGTAATTAAACCAATATTTATATTTGAAAGACTTACTTCCCCTAATCTTACAATATCTGTTATTGCATATGTTTTTTCCTGATTATTTATTTTAAGTGTTTTTGATAAAACTTTAGATGATATAGTTTCATCTACACCCTCTTTTTTATATTCTGTTACAGAATATTGGGTTGTATCATATTCAAATAAAACAATATATGTACCTTGTGGAACATTCGATAATTGATAAAAGCCTTTATCATCTGTATATGCTTGTATATCATTACCATTACTATCTTTTACAAAATCATTAGCTGTAGGATCTAATAATTTTACAGGTATATTAGGAACTGTATTTTCAAAATCATCTTTTGCTCCATTTAAATTACTATCTATCCAAGCTATACCATATATACTTCTATTAGCATTTTGGTTATTTCCTCCAGGATTATATGGGTTGTCCGGATTGCTTGGATTATTTGGATTATCCGGATTATATGGATTGTCTGGATTGCTTGGATTATTTGGATTGTTTTGTGAAGGAGCTTTTATAGTATTTTTTATTTCTCTACTGGTTCCTAGTTCTTTATTAAGAGTACCCAATAAACTAGCTTTATTAGATATCTCGATATCTTCAGTTTGGACTGGACTATAATTTACTATAGTCTCCAATATTATCGTCATTTCACCAGTTATAAAATCATCTATGTAGCTAAACTCATTATTTTTTATTTCTAATTCTTCTGTTTGCCCATCTTCATGAATTACCGTCGCTTTTCTTAAAGTTGTTTCAAAAGGTATAGTATCTTGTACAGTTATAGGAGTAGAAGAGCTACTTTTTTCTCTTTTTATTTTAATTGTATATGTAATAATGTCTCCTGTTCCAACCTCTTTATTTTCTAAGTTTGATGTCATATCAAATTCAAAATCAGTTACAGCTTTGATATTAACTTCATTATTTATGTTTGAACGATATGTTTCATTATTTGCTTTAGCTGTTGCTCCGACAAAAAACTGTATAATCTTCACGTATATTACCTAATCCAAAACTAATAAAATAATTTCTTTTTTCATTAGCTTTAAGAGAATCAATTGTAAAGTTCTTTGAATTTATTTTTTTATATTGATCTATCTCACTTTTAGACTCTTCTGCATATATTATTTCTTTAAATTCTAGTTCTTCAGAGTTGAAAATTTGAAGTTCAATGTTCTTTAATTCGCTATTACTTTTATTTTCAACTGACAAAATATATCCGGAATTGATCAACATTTTGTTCTATTACATCTGTTTGATCTAAACCGTCATGTATAGATATCTCTAAGTCTCCTGATTCTTTTGAAACTTTCGACTTTATTTCATTTGAAGTTTTAATTGTTTCTTCATATTGTAGCTTTGCTGTTTGTGTTATTTCTTTTTCACTTTCAGCATCTTTTTTTACTCTTACTTTAAATTCTTTTGTTAATTTATCTCCTTGCTTTAATTGATCTATTATAAATTCTTCTTTTGAATCTTCTTTTTCAATAAATTCATAAAGCTCATCTGTTTCATTATAAGTACTTTCAACTAACGCTGTCTCTTCTGGAATTTCTACTGTTATTGTTGCGTTTTCAATATCTTTGTCCCCAGTGTTTTCTACTTCTACCGTATACTCTATTATTTCCCCTCTGTTTACTTCTGTTCCATTTTCTACTTTGTCTTTACCTACATTAGCACTTAACCTTATTTCTGCATTTGCTTGTTTTTCTGTTTCAACAGCTATTGTTGTTGCTGCTATTTTTTGTGCAGCATCACTAGATGTTTCTTTATATTCAGCTGTATATCCTTGGAACATGTGTTGATCATATTTTAAGTTTGCAGGTATTACTATGTTATAGTTTGCTTTAATACTTTCTTCTGCAGACATATTAGATAATTCAATCAAATATTTCTTTACTTTACTAGCATCTGTAATTGTCTCTTGCCATGCATTTTCTTTATTTTCTAAATCTTCTGTTGCCTCAGCATTTTCTGAATAATATACTTTTATTGTTCTTCCTTCTTTTTCATTTGCTTGTACAGATAATCCCGTTCTTAATGCTGAACTAATATTATTTTCATATTCATTATCATTGATATTTACTTTTCCTTCTGTTCCAAATGTACCTAATATTTTTACATCTTTTATTTCTTCTTCATTATTGTTTATTATTTCATTTTCAATTGTTACTTCTTGTTCATTTGCACCTCTATCAATTGTCTTTTTTACTCCTTCTTGTTCTCCTACTGTTTCAATTCCTAATGCTGTTATATTATTTGTTGTTATCAATCCTTTTGGTGCAACAACATTCATTTCTACTTGTTCTGTTCCTTCTTTTGCCCCATCTTTATATTGATTTGCTTTTTCGTTTGTATATGTCATTTTCAATACATCTTTTTTGCTTATTGCTTTTGGATTTAATATTAAATCTGCATTTATATCAATAACTGTTCCCTCTGTTCCTTTATCTTTATGTTCTGCTTGTTCCCCAATCAATTCTATTATTATTGCTTGTTTACCATTAACTACTCCTTGTGATGGTTTTACTTGTGTAAATTCATCTCCAAATAGCTTGTTTATACTATTAACTTTTATACTTGTTACATCTGTTGGTAATTCTATTGTTAGTTTTGGATTTTGATATAAATCTTGATCTTTTTGTGATGTATTTAATGTTGCTTTTATTTCTATATTTTTATTTTCAATTGCTGTTGATAAACTATTTTGACTTACTTCTAATTCAGCTTGTGTTGATGATTCTTTTAATTCTAACTGTGCCATTGTTCCTTCTGTTGTCATATTTGTTGTTACTTCTGGTCCAACTGCTAATTTAGTCATTCTTTTTACAATATTTCTATTTTGTGATACTGCACCATTTAAAGCTTTTGTGTTTATTATTGTTACTTTTCCCTCTTTTTGTGGTTTACTTGCTTGTATAGTAATATTTTTTGTAGCATCTCCATAAGGTACTACCACAAATCCCTCTTCATCTGAATCCATCTCACTATTTATTGTTGCATATACTGTTTCTCCTTCTCCTTTAATTGTGATTGTTCCTTTTTCTCCAAATACACTTAAAAATTCATCCTTATTTATTTTTGTTTGTGTATATCTTATATTATCTGCTAATATAACTCCTTTTCCATTTTGATCCACATAAATGTTGTTGTTTGTTTGTAAGTTTATGTTCTCTATTCCTTCTATGTATGATACATCTATTTCATTTGTTTCTGTGTATTCTATTTCCTTTGCTTCGTTGTTATATAGATATCCTTTATATACATCTCCTTCTAGTTTTGTTTTCATTGTAACCATATTACCAATTGGGCTTATTGGTAATTCTTGAGTATCTTCTTTTTCTATTGTTTCTTCTTTTGTGTATACTTTTGATTCTACTTTAGTATTTAATTTTATTGCTGTTTCTTTTAATTCAACTGCCTTTGCATATTTATATATTACTGTATATTCTTTTTTACTCTTTTCCCAATCTATTTTTCCTTCGTTATCATCTATATTATTGTAAGAGATTTTTACTTTATTTTCTTCTTCGTTGTATTCAACTTTATTCTCATCAATAGCTTCACCATTAATAAGAACTGTCACTTTTTGTGGCTTTTCATCATTTATTATTGGTGCATCTGTTTGTATAGTTTCTTCACTTACTGGTAATACATCATCTTTTACTCTTGTTTTTATTGTTTGTTGCAATAATGTTCCATTACCACCTAAACTAAAATATTTTTCTATTGATTGTTCAACTTCTATATCTGCTTCTGAAGTCCATCTTGGTTTTATTGTTACTTTTCCTTCTAAGTCTTTCTCTTTTTGGTTCATATCACCATATTTTCCATTTAAAGTAATGTTAATCTCTTTATCAAAATAATTGAAATTAACTTTTTCTTCTTTTTTGAATTTTATTGGTAAATGAATTTCCACATTATTATTAGAAGATACATTGTTAAGCTCTATTTCGTTAGTTTCTGTGTTAATGTTTTTGATATATCTATTGTCTTCTAACTTTTCTTTATCAATAGTAAAGTTTGCATCTTCTATTTTTATTGTTGCATATGGAAGAGTAACTTTATCTTTTACTTCTATTTGTAAATTTAAAGTTTCCTCTTCATTTATATTCAATTCTTTTTCGTGTCTTGAATCTCCATCTTCAAAATACGCATCAAATGCTATATTGCTTCCTTTTGTTATTGTTGCTAAACTCTCGAATTCTTCTGCTACTGCTTCAGCAATATTTCCACCAACTAATGCATAGTTTGCTATTATTATGGAAAACACGACTAATATTGCTATTAGTTTTTTAGCTACATAAAAGCTTTCTTCTTTTCTTCCTCTCATTTGTAAATCCCTCACTACCTTCTTCTTATAAAAATCATCTAATAATATATTAGATTCTTTTTTAAACTAAATCAATACCATTATTTTTCATTTTCTTTAATATAGCTTCTATCTCACTAGGGAAGCTCATTTTAGTTGATTTTGTTAAGTTTTATTTACATTATAGTTACATTTTCATTTCTTTTAGACATTTTTCTTGGAAAGTTTATTTTCCGTAGGTTTTGGTCTTTTTTTGTCTTTTACAAAAAAAATAACGTAGGAAAATTTTCCTACGTTATTTTTTATTTTGAACTTATTCTTTTAATGTCTTTTTCTTGATAATTACTATTCCACCTGCGACTATTGATAATGCAACTATAGCTATTCCTGTATATATTAAGTATGTTACTGCATCTCCACCTGTTGGAGGTGATACTGTTACAGATTCTGAAAGTGATGTATCTGTTTCATCTGGAAGTTTAGAATCAGTATTTACTATAGTTCCTGGTACATAGTTACCTGGGATTGATTTTGGTTTTCTACCCATTGGATCTTTCTTTACATGAGCAATTTCTGTTTCGTTATCCAAAGATATTTCATCTGCTGATGTTAATACTTTAGATACTTCTAAGAATGCTGATGATGTACGTCCTGGCTCTAATGGTGCTCCTGCTAAGTGATCAGTTAATAATATTCTTGAACTTTCAATATTGCTATCTTCATTATATACATCTGGTGAGAATACTACTATGTCTGTTCCATCTAGTTTCATGTTTTCAATATCCTCTTTTGTTTTTTGTTCCCATTTATAGTTTTTATTTACTTCATTTTCTGCTTCATATCCCCAATCTCCATCTAGGTAGTCAACTACTTTTGCTGCTGCTAACTTAATCTTTTGTGCACCTTCACTTGCTACTCCATAGAAATAGTATTCTGAATCAGCATAATCAATTTCACTATTATTAACAGCTCTAAATTCATATGATACCTCTACCGTACTTCCTTGAAGTAACTCGTTATCAACTTCTATTTTAACTGTTCCATTTCCTACTGCAGCTGATGGTGCTAAATATGTTAATCCTTTTCTTTCTCCTGTTATATTACCATCTAAATCAATTTTAGCATCTACTAGCATATTTCCATTTGGAAGTATTAGTTTTATTCCACTAACATGTTTTGTTAACGTTAATTCTTGTATTGGTCTTTCAACTATTCCGAAATCCACATTATTTAATACATATTCTAATCTTACATCTTGTGAATTTCCTTCTTCGTCTATTACTGTACTTTCTGTTACTTCAAAGTCAGTAAGTTCAACTGTAAGTGACATTTCTGGTGTGTCAGCTGTAATTTGATCTGGAGTTTGTTCAGAGCTGTTTCCATATACATAGTCTGCTGTATATCCATCTATCTCTAATCTTCTCTCCCAATCATCTTGAGCATCTGACCATCTGTTTTCAACTTCTTTCTTATACCATTCTGGGTCATTTAATTTTCTTTCCCATTCAGCTTTATCTGTAGTTGTTGATTTATAGTCTCTTGCTGAATATGTTATTGTCTTCTCTTCACCGTTTTCGTCCGTATATGTGTAAGTTTGACCTCCCCATGTAAATCTAATCTTATAGTTACCTGGTATAAATCCTATTAATTCATAATTTCCTAGTTCGTCGCCATCTTTAGATTCTGAAGTTATATCCTTAGCCTCAGATACTCCTTCTTCATAAGTTGACCAATCTTTAGCTATTTGTTCTTTACCATTTTCGCCTATTTCTATTAATTCTACTTTAACTCCTGAAATTCCATGTTCAGTTGTAGGTTCATATTTTCCATCACCTTTTCTTTCTCTATCATATTGTTGTTCTTTATTTAATAATTCTGCTATAGGTGTATCTTCAAATACTGTTCCTTTTGCTTTTCTAGATTCTGGATCAGCTAATTCTAATATGAATGCTGGTGCTATATCTGTGTCATCTTCATATGTTGCTTTATCTCCTAATATAGCATTATCTGGTGCAGAATCACTATCTATACCCGCATATACTCTTCCATCTTTATCAAATGTTGTATATGAAGCTATTTCTGCTACATTGTCTAGAGTTAATCTATCTTCTGGATTTTCATCATTAAATACTACTATTTGTTCTACTTTTTCTCTAGTTAATTCAAATTTTAGGTAAACATCTGAAGCTTCTCCTGGATTTATTCTTAATGTGTCTGGTAATTTTATTCCAATTGCTTTATATCCCTCAACTGATGGAGCATTTTCTACATTATATGTAGATGAGTCTAATTTATCAGTTAATTCTTGCGTTTCTTTGTTTATTCCTGTTCCTATTTCTACAAGTTCATATTTATCGTCAAAGTAGTCTACAATCTTGTTTACCCTAGATACTAAGTTTGTTGAAGAGTTTACTAGTTTAAGGTCATATGTTATATAAACTTTTAATTCTTTTTCTGTATCTTCAGCATTTACATACTTATAGTCTGATTTGTATATTGCTCTAGTATATGCTGCTTTTCCTCTTTTATTTTCAAACTTAACTCCAACATTGAAATCTCCTGGTTTATATTCTTCTTTATCATTTTTTGCCCTATTTGCATATATGTATATATGGTTCTTTCCATTTATTGATACTTCAGCATTTTGAACATCTTTTATAAGTTCTAGATCTGGTTGTTCTCTTTCATATAATCCAAGGTTGATTTCTGGAACTTCTTCCATTCCCCATTTAAATGCTCTTTCTATAGAGTAAGTCATACTTGTACCGTCTTCTGCTGTTTCTTTTGCTTCATCTGTGGTTGCTGTTATTAGGAATTTATCACTCTTATCATAATTTAGGAATGATTTATTAGAGTTGTCTCCTTCTCCTCTATCATATACTAAATTATATCCTATTCCTTCTTCACCTTTAAACTTAGTTACACCTGTATTTGCTACTTTATCTCTTCCTTCTACATATGTAAATAAGTCATTGAATTCTCCTCTTTTTATCTCATTTTCAGCTGCTTTTGAAGCATTATATCTGTTATATCTTTGAGAATCCTTTTCATCTTTAGTTGTATCAATGAAGTGTGGAATTACATTAGTATATACTAATCCATCGTATTCAAATTCAATATAGTAATCTTTTAGTTTTTCTATAAGTACATCTACAAATAGATATTTTCCATCTTTATCTGTTATTACATCTTCTTTAACTTTTTCTCCTGTTGTTCTATCTATTAATCTTACTGTAATTCCCTCTTTTAGTATATCATTATCATCATAGTATTCATTTCCATTTTCATCCATATCAGTATCATATAGATTATTTAATCTAGGATCTTTTCCTGATTCTCTATCAATCCATACATATCCTGAAAGTTTTACCCATATTTGTTTGTTTTCTACTAAATCTGGTTCTCTTTCTGTTTTACTTTCTTCTGTTTTATTTTCTTCCGTCTTATTCTCTTCTGTTTTATTCTCTTCTGTCTTTTCTTCTTCCGTTTTATTCTCTGCAGTTTCATTTTCTGTTTTATTTTCTTCCGTTTTATTTTCTGCGGTTTCATTTTCCGTTTTATTTTCTTCTGTTTTATTTTCTGCAGTTTCATTTTCCGTTTTATTTTCTTCCGTTTTATTTTCTTCTGTCTTTTCTTCTTCTGTTTTATTTTCTTCTGTTTTCTCTTCTTCTGTTTTATTTTCTGCAGTTTCATTTTCCGTTTTCTCTTCTTCTGCTTTATTTTCTGCAGTTTCATTTTCTGTTTTCTCTTCTTC
>CANQQC010000045.1 GCA_947625925.1 uncultured Clostridia bacterium
GTAATTGAAATATGAGTTAATCCTTTTTCTTCAGCTTTTTTTAATACTTCTATTAAACTATCAGCCCCATCTGAGTAGTTAGTATGAACATGTAAATCTATCATATATTTACCTTCCTTTATTTTTCTGTTTTTTCAAATTCTTTCAAACTTTCTTTAAATTCTTCCTCAAGTTCTTCTATTCTTTGCATCAAGTTTTCATTATCTACTCTAGCTTTTAGTCTTTCTATTCTTTCTAAGTATTTATCAGAATTTCTAAATAGTTTTTTTCTTTCTTCGAATCTTACTTTCTTTATACATTCAACTGCATTTGGATAAGTGTCATCTCCTGAAGTATATATTAACTCAGGCTCATTTTCTACTTTTCCTCTTTTGTATACTCTCACAGTATTAACTAATTTTAAGTTTTGAGCTTCTTGTATTGTATTTAACATTGAATCATAAACATTATCGTGGTTTTCAGCTGTAACTCCTCTTGGCGCAATATTTCTTTCTCTTAAATCTTGTTCTCTTTCATGTGCACTTAATAAACTTTCAAATCTATCTACTGCAAGTACGTTTATTTGAATATTATAACCACCTTTTAGATCTACTTCTTCTCTTTCTCCATTTTCTAACTCTTTGCCTACTTTAGCTTTTCCGCCATTTTTTTGAAAATCTAAAATTTTTAACCAACTTGGTGTATTTCCTAAAGTACCTTCTTGTATAAGATCATATCTTCTTTTTATAGCTTCTGGTCTTAAATAATTATCAATAACAGGTGATATAAATTTTTGTAATAATTTATATGATTCTTTAGGAAATTCTTCCAAGATTTCTTTTTGATACTTATGAAAACTACCTACTACATCTGGGTCAATTTCTACATAGTTTTCTCTTCCTTCTTTTTCTTTCTTTTCTTTTTCTACGAATCTTCTTAATCCTGTTTTTCCTGCTCCTGGTTGTGCAATAATAAGAATAGATTCTGGATCTTTTGATGGTTTTGCTCCAATTAACATTTCCATTGTAGCTTTATTTAAACATTCTTTAAATTCCTCTTTTTTTAAATCGTATTTTGTAATATCTTCCATTTTTTTATCCTTTCTTTGACATAATTTAATCTTCTATCTTTATACCTAATTCTGGAGCATATTGTTTTAAAACCTTTTCAACTACCTCTTCGTTGTCTTGATATAATTCTTTTTTCTCATTTTTTAAATTTAGTATCTTCTCTTCAAATTTCTTATAATCTTTTTGTGTATTTTCATTAATTTCTTTTGCAATCTTTTTATTGATTACTTCTATTGCTAAATCTACCTTATCTATGATAACCACCTCTCTTTTCCCATTGATTATACTATATATATCATAATTTTTCAACTTATTATTTACCAATTAAGTTTTCTACTGTTATATTATAAATAGAATACTCTTTACTAATTTATTACTTCATTTATTTGTTCAATCGTTATACTTCCCTGTCTTAAAATTACTGGCTTACCATTAACTACTTTTACTATTGTTGATCCAATTCCTAGTTTGCTTTCTCCTCCGTCTATATAATAATCAACTTTTTTACCAAAATCTTTTTTTATTTGATCAATATTTGTTCCACTTTTTTTCCCTGAGATATTTGCACTAGGAGTAGCAATTGGTATTTCAGAATATTCTATAAGCTTTCTTGCAATTTCACCTTCTGGCATTCTTATTCCTACAGTCTTTCCATTAGCAGTAACTATATCAGGTATAATTTCTTTTTTATTTAATATTATTGTTAAAGGTCCTGGAAAAAAAGCTTTCATTATCTTATATTCTATATCTGTTATATCTTTTGCAAGTTTTTTTATCATATTCATATCTGAAACTAATAGGCTAATTGGTTTATCTAATCCTCTCTTTTTTACATCATATAATTTTTTTACAGCATTTTTATCTAATCCATTTGTCCCTATTCCATAAACTGTTTCTGTTGGAAACACAACAATCCCACCATTTTTTATAATTTGTGCTGGTTTTTCTAATTTACCATATTCTTTTACATTCCTTAAATCTAAATAATTATTCATAATTTCTCCATATTATATATAATTTCATAATTTATTTTATATATCCTAATCTTCTTAAACATTTTACTGAATCTTCTAAATATTCTACTTTACTTTCTACATTCCATATAGCATTAGGAGTGTATTGTTCAGCTAATTTTAATACATTGTCAATATCAATAGTTCCATTATCTATAGCTAAATGTTCATCATCTTTATTATATCCAAAAGAAGTTTGCTTACCATGATTATTATGAAGATGATAATAAGCAATTCTATTATTTAATGATTTTATCCAATCTTCTACTTGCATATTAGAATTAGCATGTGCATGTCCTATATCTAAACATATTCTAACTCTTTTATCATCTACTTTATCAACTAACTTAAGTAACAGTTCACTATCAGATTCAAATTGATTTTCTATACAAATTGTTATAGAATCATCTTTATTTTTTAGAAATTTTTCTAACAAATTTTTAGCCCTCATTATCCAACCATCATACCAATCTGTTCCTGGTTTATAATTACTATGTATTACCATTTCAGTACAATTAAGTTCTTTAGCTATCCTATATGCTTCGTCATATATTTTTATCATAGTTTCTTGTAATTCAACTATTTTTGTCCCTAAATTCAAATCCCAAAACGGAGCATGATATGACCTTCCACATTTAAATTCATTTAATGTTTCTTTATATTTTTTTATTGTTTCTTCTTTATTTTCTATATATGGATTATAAAATGCTTGTACTTCAATTCCAAGATTGTTTTCTACACATAATTTATATGTTTTATCTAACACTCCATCATCACATAATCTTATTTCTTTCATTTCACTTCTTCTCCTTGTATACTTTTTTTAATTTTATATATATTTTTTTATCTTGTCAATTTTATTATCAAGTTATACTTATTAATTATAATTGTTTATTTATTGTTATTTATTTTCTTGGCACTATTTTTAACAAAATTTAATCATTTGCATATAATATTAAGAGGTGTTTAAAATGTTTACAAATATTTTTAATACTGCAAAAGCCCATATAAAAGGTGGAAATAAATATTCTAAAATTATTGGTATCGTTACTTTTAGGGAAACAAAAAACGGAGTAATTCTAACTGCTAAAATTAATAATTTACCACAGTCAAAAGATAAATGCAAAGGTAGATTTTTTGGATTCCATATTCACGAAGGAACTTCTTGTACTGGAAATATTAATGATGAATTTGCAAATGCTAAAACACATTTAAATCCTTCAGGTTGTTCTCACCCTTTTCATATAGGAGATTTACCTCCACTAATTGAAAATAATGGATATGCTTATATGACTGTTTTAATAAATAAATTTAAAATAAAAGATATTATAGGAAAAGTTATTATTATTCATGATTCTCAGGATGATTTCACAACTCAGCCAAGTGGAAATTCTGGAACTAAAATTGCTTGTGGCAAAATTGAAAAGTAATAATTTTAAAAGTATATATTCTATGTGTTTCTCTATATTTTTAATTTATTCATAAATAAAATATAACTAGAAATTAGATTCTTCTAATCTCTAGTTATAAATAACTTTCTATTTATTTTATAATATTTATTCATCTTTTATTAATTCAACTTTATATTGATTACCGTTACTACTATATTTGATAAACAATTTCTTTTCTAAATCATTTTTGTTTGCATCGATTGTCATTTTATATCCTTTTTCTCCTCTTGTTCCACCACTAAGTTCTTTATATACATTTCCTTCTCCATCTGTAATGCTTAGCATTTCTTTAGTTTTATTTGTAAATTCATCTGCTACCATATCTTTTCCTGCAGTTATCAAATTTCTATATTCTTCTGAATTAAAATTTAAAACTAATTTTGTATCTGTGATTGCTATTTTAGTCATTTCTAATCCTGGAATTTCTTCAGCTAGTTTTAAGTTTATTGTATCTCTTTTGTTTACTTCTTCTGGAATGTCAAGTTCAAATAACCATTTTGCGTTAGTTAAACTTGTGCTACTTGCTGTTGGCTTACCATTTTCATCTTTACCCATAGTATAATATCCTATATCAAATATCTTAATATAAATCTTTTTACTTAAAGGAAATTTATCTTCTGCTCCAATTTCTAATTTATTTGTTATTATTTTTTCATCTTTGTTTATTGTTTCAGTTACCATTCCACTACTATCTGCAAAAAACGTTCCTGTCAAATTATCTATCTTATCTAAACCAAGTTCACGTTTCATAAAAACAAAACCATAATCATACTTTTCATTCTCTCCCAAATGCATTCTTCCAGATATATGGTAAATATTTTTTTCTTCATCATATATAGCATAACTATATCCAAAAGTTTCATATTTAAATTCTTCATCTAATTTAAAATTAAATTCTATTGAACAGGTATCATCATTTAATTTAACTGAATCTACTTTTACTCCAATTCCATCTTGCATTATATAGTCCATGTTTTCTACTTTTGAAAGTTCTTCATCTTCTATATAAGTTAATGCACCTTTTGTTTCTATAGTCTGTATTTTTTCAAATTCACTATACCTTCTGTCAATATCTATCTTATCGCTAATTCTTAAATACATTTTATATGAAATAAAAGTTAGAATTAGTATTACTATAATTATCATTAAAGTTAGTAAAATTTTTTTCCATAATTTCATTTTTACTTTTTCCATAAAAAAACCTCCCATTATATTTTAGGAAGGCAACCTAGCTATCATGAGGATTTTCATCCTTTTAGATCTATGGCTTTGCGTCATAAACTTTCGTTTATTTTGCTATTTACATCTACTATAATTATATCATAATGGGGCTTTTTTTTCAACTTTATCCTTTCCTTTGCTTATTGTTATTTCCGGCTTTGAGGTCTATGACATAAAAATGAACCCTTTTATTAAACATTTTTGTCTAACAATTGGGTTCACTTCATTTCTTCTAGATATTTCTTATTTTTATTTACACCTTTTTTTAACATTTATATATTTTATATATAATATCACAGAAATGATTAGCATAATTACAATAACAGCAATTAAAATAGTTTTACTACCTGTATAAGGTAAACTTCTTTTACTGACAGTACTGTCTATTCCATTTTCTGTTTTTGAATTATTTGTTACTTTTTCATTTTGCTTTGAAGTTATACTTCCTAGTGTACTTTCATTAGAATTTTTATTATCTTGTTTTGGCTTTGTTGTACTACTATTTTGTTCTTCTCTTGAATTATCGTCTTTTCCATCTCCTGGAATTTCATCTTCACCTGTACCTGGTGTCTGTTCATTAGTTTCTGGTTGTTTGCCTTCATCTGGTGTTGGTGTATTGCCTGTATTTGGATTTTGTTGTTCACCTCCTGGATTATCGTCTTTTCCTGTACCTGGAGTTTGTTCACCAGTTCCTGGTTGTTTATCTTCACCTGGTGTTGGTGTATTACCTGTATTTGGGTCTTGTTGTTCTCCTCCTGGAGTATCATCTTTACCTGTACCTGGTGTTTGTTCACCAGTTCCCGGTTGATTGCCTTCATCTGGTGTTGGTGTATTGCCTGTATTTGGGTCTTGTTGTTCTCCTCCTGGATTATCGTCTTTTTCATCTCCTGGAGTATCGTCTTTTCCTGTACCTGGAGTTTGTTCACCAGTTCCTGGTTGTTCCTGCCCTGATTGATTTGGGTCAAGTACAGGTCCATCTTGCATTGTATCATTTGATGATGAGTTTATCCAATTAACTGTAGCTTTAACTGGTTCTCCAACATTTCCAGCAAGATCTTTATATTCAAATGTAAAATCTCCATTTTGAGTAAATGTATATTCTTTACCATTATTATTGTTGTCGTTGTGAGGATTATTTGTAACAACAATTTCCTCATTAGCAACTAGTGTTGCAACAACTTCACCTGTAGTCAAATCTGTTGTACTATATTTAATTTCAGCTTTTGGAGCTTCCTTATCTATCCAAGTTACATTAGCTGTAGCTGTTCCTATATGTCCTGTATCTGTATTTTTAAATATAAATGTATATTTATCATTGTTTGTAAATGTAGCTTTTGTTTTATCTTCATTAAGTGTAACATATTTAGATGTGTCTCTTAATTCTTCAATGTTTTTAATATCTTCGCTAATAATTTCTTCATCAGTAATATCTTCAAAATCAATCATTTCAATATTTTCTGCACTAAAGTTTGTAAGTGTTGCTACAACATTATCTGCAGTAGGTGCTGTTGTAGTAAATTCAATACTAGCCGTTGGGTGTGGATTTAATTTAGCATTTTCAAATATATTAAACATTCTAGCTGTAAACCAGTTTCCATTTGTAGCTCTTTGAGCCCATATTTTAACATATTGAATTTTTCCAATTTCTTTAAGTTCTTCTTCTGTTTTACTTATATCAAATTTCTTAATGTTTTTTAAACCAAAATCATAATCATTAGCTTTATCTGTATCTACATATTTTAAGTCTTTCTCTGTATAAACATCTGTCCAAGTTCCTTCTTCTCCTGTAGGGCTTACAGAAATTGATACATCTAATAATCTACCATTTCCTCCACCACCTGGAACATATTCAACTCCTGCTAGGTAAATTGGTCTATCAATTTTGATAATCATATATCTTTGAGTATCTTTACCATTCCAGTCTGAGTGATAACTTGTATTATAGTTACCATCAATTGCATTTTTAGCATATCTACCTTGACCTGTAGCTTCAGTAGAAACTTTATCAATTGACAAGTGTGAAACAGGAACATATCTTCTTTCTATATTTTTTTCATTTTCTGAAGTAAATGTATATCTAACAATATTACTTGGAAGTTTTGTTCCAGTAGCTTTTTGTCTTAATTCAATTGTAACATTTCCCTTTAATACTGGAGATTCTGTTTCAAATGAAGTCCATTCATTTTCATCTAATTTTTCGGATTGAACTTCAGTTTCTATTGTTTTTGTTTCAGATGTTTCTTGTAGTGATAATGTAGAAATTTGACTGTTTGTTACATAACGCCACTCAGTAAGACTAGCATCAATTCCCATCATACGATTTTCTAAATCATTAGCATAAACATCACTTGAAACTGTTTGTGGTAAAATATCTATTTTATATAAAGTATCATCTGCATAATTTGTTCCAACAATATGAACATATATATCATTATCAGCTGTAATTTTGTCTAACTCTTCGTCAGTCAATTTAACTTCGTTTGCATTAGTTACTTTTGTATATTTACTTTCATCATAAGATTTTCCATCTAAAGTATAATCCCAACGAACTCCAGAATCTTTGAAACGATCTGATAATTTTAAAGTTCCAGCTTCAGTAACTAAAACCTGGTCTTCCTCTCCTTCTTTTTCAGCTTTAATAACTGATTCAACTTTATCAAATGAAAATTTAGCAAGTTCAGTATCTGTTTGACCTAATAAGAATTTAGCAACGGCTTTTGTTGTATTTGGTTGATATACCCAATTTGTATAGTAATTATTAATACTTTCTGTAGTTGTTCCTTTTTCAGGTCTATCTTTTACTGGATTATCCCATGTACTAGCAGTATTTAATATACTAGTTTGGTATAAAGTAAATTTAAACATATATTCTGCATAATTTTCTTTATCATTACTATTAAAATCTTTTTTTATTCTATTTGTTAAATTATACATTGGCAATGGATAACATTTTAAAGCATCTCCAATTTCTTCAGCTAAATCTAAATATTGTTTATCTGTTTTATTTGGGTCTGATTCATAAAGTTTGATAATTCCATACCAAGCATCTATGTTTATTGGCATAATTTCCAAAGCTTTTCTATAAAATTTCATCTGCTCTTCAGAATTCTCTGAATAAGAATTTGCTAAATATACATATTTCATTGATTCTGTATAATCATCATAATTATTTAAAGCATCTTGTGCAAGTGGTACATATGAAGCAAGCCAACCTTCAGCATAATCATCATCACCCCAACCTAAAGGAGATCTTAATGATAATCTTTCAGTTTTTCCAGATTGAGCCCATCCACTAACATCATTATCTATATTCCAATAACCATTTCCTTTATCATCTTGGCTATAATAAATAAGTGCTGCATGTCCTGGTTGAGAAATAACTGATGATGGAATTCCGTTAACACCTCTTATGTTAGAACCAATTTTTGAAATACCTCCACAAACGGCCCCACCTTCAATATTCATCCATAATTTATAAAGACCTGGTCTCCATGTTACATTATAATTTGTAAATACTCCCTCATATTTTTTATCATAATCATCTTTTTTATTTATATCATGAAATTCAGCTTTTGCATAATCTGGATCAATATATTTCATGTATGGGTGTGGTGTTAAATATTTTCCAACCTCTTTAGGAT
The DNA here is from genome assembly GCA_947625925.1 of uncultured Clostridia bacterium. GTDB lineage: Bacteria > Bacillota > Clostridia > TANB77 > CAG-508 > CAG-269. The sequence goes on from CANQQC010000045.1 coordinate 8,376, forward strand.
GTTCATTAATTCTATTATGGACATAATCGTTTAACCAATATATTGATTCATCATCAATAATATTATTTAAAACGAAACGCATTTCTTCAACTTCTAGGCTTTCAAATAATGGTGTATAATCAACTTCTATAGCTTTTGTTTCTGAATTTCTTAAAGCTACAAATTTATCATTTTTATGTAATTGTTTGAAAATTTCATAACGTGTAAGTGCTGTTGATTGATTTTCTGGTGTATCTGTTTGCATCCACAAGGCAACTTGTGCAGAATGCGTTAATGAAACAGTTATCATCATTTTTCTATATAATTCACCATAAGTAATATTTCCAACTCTAGTTTTGTCTTGATTATTTAAATCATCTTTATGAACTTGATATATAGAATTTAGAGCTTTCATTGAAGCAATATAGTTTCCATCAGGCTCTCCACCATAAACATATAATTTCATATTAATTAAATTAGTCATTAACCATTTAACTGTATCTTTATATTCATCATTACAATGTACAAAATCTAATAAAACTTCATATCCAAAATTATTTACAAACTCTCTTTGTAGCAAAGTAAGTTCATATTCTTCAGTATTTGTTTTACCATTACTAACATAATTTTTTAGTTCTTCATCATATTGCTGTACTGTTTTGATAAATTCTACCGGCTCGTTAACACTTGTATCTTCATAATCATTTGTCAATAATTTTGCATCAGCAAATACAGTTTCATCATACCATTCAGCCCACCAGCTATTAGAATTTTTATCAGTAACTAATTTTAAGTATCTTGCATTTTCTAAATCAACTTTTATTTGTTCAGCAACTGTCCAACCATAGAAAACAGTTTTTGTTGTAGTTTTTTCTGTCCAGTTTTGACCATCATTTGAAGTATATACTTTAAATTTTGCACCAGTATTATAATAATTACTTTGTTCACTAATATCTATACCTACATATGCAGTAAAATAATCATATCCACTATATTTTTGTAAATCATATACAACTTCAGATGAAGCCCAAGCTGTTATACCTTTAACAAATGATTTTGTTTCAGTATCATTCATTTTTAAAGTTATTAACTTATCACTATCATTTCCGTCTTTCTTTAATATATGTCCACTAGCAATTTTAGTTTTTTCTACGTCATGATTTATATCAGATAAATAAAGTTTTTTCCCTGTTGCTGCCATAGTTTTATTAGGTATAATTCCTACTAATATTAAAGAAAAAACAATGCAAAAAAACAATTTAAAGATTAAATTTAATTTTGATTTACTATCTGTTAAATTTATTTTTTCCATAAATATCCTCCATTATTTAATTTATCCATATTTTACATCATTTGTTAATCCAATTTTACTTTCTTTAATATTATATCGCAAAATTACAGTTATGTAAACTTTTTTTGCTGTTTTTTTTTATTTTATTACATTTTTTACAATTTTTACTATAAACATCTTATAAATTCATCTTCAAATTTAAATTTTATTGCTATTTTTACACTGTTACAAGTATTTTCTTTATTCATCAATTTTTTATTATAGTAAAAAATTTTAATTTGTTAATATTACTTTTTCAATTGAAGTGAAAGATTTGCAAAAATATTACAAATCTTTCACTTTGTTTTCAAATATATATCTCTCTAAATTTTAATACTTTATAAAAACTTTATTTCCTTTATTTATCTTAATCCCTGCAATTGGGGTTTGTTCTTTAATTATTGTATTTTCTTTATCTAATGTTT
>CANQQC010000046.1 GCA_947625925.1 uncultured Clostridia bacterium
GTAAATAATGGATTTTATAAAAACTGTAATAAAAAATAAAAAACTAATCTGGCAACTTGGAAGAAATGACTTTAAAAATAGATTCGCAAGTACAAGTTTAGGAAGTGTTTGGGGGTTTTTACAACCATTTGTATTTATGATTACATATGTAATTGTTTTTCAATATATTTTTAAACAACAAGGACCTGATGGAGCACCATATGTAATTTGGTTTTTACCTGGAATGTCAATGTGGATGTCTCTTAATGAGGGAATTATAGGTGCAAGTGGAGCAATTAGATCATATAGCTATCTAGTGAAAAAAGTGGTTTTTCCAGTTGATGTAATACCAGTAATATCTATACTTGCAAATTCATTTGTTTCAATATTTTTATTTGTAATTGCTATTGTTGTTTGCTCTATTTTTGGTTTTATACCAAACATTATAAAAATAGTTTATGTAGTTGTTGCTTTATTTACATTTTTAATAGCTGTTACAAGATTAACCTCAGCAATTTCAACGTTAGTACCTGATTTTGGTAACTTTTTATCAATAACAATGCAACTATTTATGTGGTTTACACCAGTTGTTTGGAATTTAAACATGCTTGCAGGACATCCTTTAGTTTTAAAAATAATGAAATGTATGCCATTTACATATTTGGTAACATCATTTAGAGAATGTTTTATGAGCGACAACATAATTGTTTCAAAGTACACACTAGTATTTTGGGGAATAACTATATTTATGTTTGTATGGGGAAATTATATTTTTAGAAAAAGTAAAAAGGATTTTGCAGATGTATTGTAAAAAATTTGAAAGGGCGGAAGAAATATAATGAACGAAAAAATCGAGGAGAATAATGAAGAAATTGTTTTAAAAATAACAAATCTTCAAAAAGGATACAAAATGTTTGCTAGAAAAAAAGATCGTTTTTTAGAAACAATCTTTCCAGCAATCAATAGGCATGGTATGTTTTTAGCAATAGATGGTTTAAATCTAGAAGTAAGAAAAGGTGAAGTGCTTGGAGTTTTAGGGAAAAATGGTGCAGGGAAATCAACATTATTAAAAATGATTACTGGAGTAGTAACACCAACCTCTGGAACAATAGAAACAAAAGGAAAAATAAGTTCTTTACTAGAATTAGGTACAGCTTTTAATCCTGAACTAACAGGAATAGAAAATATATATCAACATGGACAAGTTATGGGATTAAGTAATGAACAAATAAAAGAAAAGGAACAAGAAATAATAGACTTTGCAGATATTGGAGAACATTTAAATCAACCAGTAAAAACATATTCATCTGGTATGTTTGCCAGATTAGCTTTTGCGTGTGCAATAAACGTTGATCCAGACATTCTAATTGTAGATGAAGTATTATCTGTTGGAGATATGGCATTTCAGTTAAAATGCTTTAAAAAATTTGAGCAATTTAGAAAAGAAGGTAAAACAATTTTGTTTGTTACACACAGTATCTCAGATGTTTTAAAAAATTGTAATAAAGCAATTGTAATAGACAAAGGAGCAAAGATATTTGATGGGGATGTAAAGCCAGGAGTTGAATTATACAAAAAGTTAATTACAGGAATGTTAGATGAAAATTATGAAGATATAGAACATTTGGAAAAAAATGATAGTGGAATAAGCTTAGATGAAAAAGCTAAATGGAAACAACATTTCATAGTAAATCCTGATATGATTACATATGGAAACAATGAAGCTGAAATATATGATTATGGAATATTTAATGAAAATGGAAATCCTGAAACTGTAATAAATAATAATGAGGATGTTTGTATTAAATTAAAAGTACATTTTAACGAAAATATTGAATGTCCAACAATGTCTATTACAGTAAAAGATTTTCATGGAAAAGAAATTTGTGGTACAAATACAGACTTTCTAGGAATAGATACAGGAAAGTGTGAAAAAGGTAAAAGTTATGTTTTCGAATTTAAACAAAAACTTCTTTTGGCACCAGGAAAATATACTTTATCAATAAGTTGTAGTAGATATGACGAGGATGGAAATCTAATTGTAATGAACAGAAATTATGATGCTTTAATATTTGAAGTTATGTCTAACAGCAAATTTGTTGGATATTATGAAATAAAACCAGAAGTTAACTTTAAAGAGATTGATTAAAGAAAGGAAAAGTTTTAATGGAAGAGGTTCACCTATTTATAATATGGGAAAACGCATTATATAAAAAAGAAGAAATAATAAAAGACATTAGAGAAAATTTCGAAATATTATCTACATATCAAATTGAATGGAGTTTAGATAACTTTTCGGAAAACCTATCAAGATTTTATGGAACAAATTTACCTGCTGGATGTGGAAAAGAAAAACATTGTGGAAATGGTCCGTTTTTATTAATTATTGTAAAAGACAAAAATCCAAAATATGAAAAAAGACAAACCAGTAGAGGAGAAGAAATAGTAAATGCAAAAATGTTTGATAAAAAGACATATTATAGGGAGATAACTGGCGGAGGACATAAAATACATGCTACAAATAGTGTTGAAGAAACAAATCATGATATAACGCTATTATTAGGGAAAAACATAGAAGATTTTTTAAAGGAAAATACAAAAAAAGAAGAAACAATAAAAATAAAACAAGATTTATTTGGAGCAAAAGAATGGGAAAATGTAAATAAGATGTTTTATGCTCTAAATAATTGTTGTAAATATGCAATATTAAGAAATTATGAAACATTACCAGAAGAAATTTATATAAATGAGCATAATGATATAGATATTATATGTACTTCACATATTGATGTTGCGTATGTGTTAAATGCAAAAAAAGTATTTTTAGAAGATTATAGAGTTCATTATGTAACAAAAGTTGAAGGAAAAGAGGCTTTTTTTGATTTAAGATATGTAGGAGATGGATATTATTGTGAAGAATTAGAGAAATCACTTATAGAAAATAGAAAATATAATGAAAAAGGATTTTATACAATATCTGATGATGAATATTACTACACTTTATTATATCATGCCTTATTACATAAAAAAGAATTTGCCAAAGATTATAAAGAAAGATTAAAGCAAATGAAAAGTAAAATAAATATAAATAAAGATGTAGAATTTTTAAAAGTACTTCAAAAATGGTTAATAGATAATGAATATTTTGTGACAATACCAAATGATATTTCAGTTCAATTTAATAAAGAAAAATCAAGAAGTTTATCAAAATTAGTTTATAGAAATGAGGAAGAAATAAAAGAATTAGAAGTTCAAAATAAACAAATCCAAGAAGAAAATGAAAGCTTGAAAAATGAAAATAAAAAAATACAAGATGAATTAATTTCGATGGTAAATTCAAAATCATGGAAAATAACAAAACCAATTAGAGATTTTAGAACTAAAAAAATAAAAAGATAGGGGAAGAAAAAATGGGAAAGAAAAGAAAGTTATTTACTTCTGAAGCGGTGTCGATAGGGCATCCTGATCATGTTTGTGATATGATATCAGATAGCGTTTTAGATGCATGTTTAAGAGAAGATAAAAATTCAAGAGTAGCATGTGAAACAATGGTAAAAGATGAATTTGTTATATTATCTGGAGAAATAACTACAAAAGCTAATATAAATATTGAACAGATAGCAAAAGATACCATAAAAAGGATTGGATACACATATACTCCAAGAGTTATAAATTTAATAAGTAAACAATCACCAGATATTGCACAAGGTGTGGATATAGGAGGTGCAGGAGATCAAGGAATTATGTTCGGATATGCAAATTCAGAGACACCAGAATTCATGCCTTTAGCTATAACTATGGCGCAAGATTTAGTAAAACTTGCAACGAGGTTGCGTCAAGAAGGTGAATTTATATATGCAGGTCCAGACATGAAATCACAAGTAACATTAGAATATAGTGAAAATGGATCAGTAAGAATTGATACAATGCTTATGTCTATTCAGCACAAAAAAAACTATAATGAACAAGAATTTAAAGGATTTATAAAAAAAGAAATAATGGAAAAAATCGCACAAAAATATAATTTAAATTCAGACTATAAAGTACTAATAAACCCAACTGGAAAATTTGTAATTGGTGGACCAGAAGGAGATGCTGGATTAACAGGTAGAAAAATCATAGTAGATACATATGGAGGATATGCTCCACATGGAGGAGGTGCTTTTTCTGGAAAAGATCCTACTAAAGTTGATAGAAGTGCTGCATATATAGCTAGATATTTGGCAAAAAACATTGTAGCATCTGGAATTGCACAAGAATGTTTAATACAATTATCTTATGCGATTGGTGTTGCAGAACCAATTTCAATTTTTGTAGATTGCAAAGGAACAAACAAGGTAGAAGAAGAAAAAATAATAAAAGCAATATATGACAATATTGATTTATCTCCTAAAGGAATTATTGAAAAATTACAACTAAGAAATCCAATTTACACAGAAACATGTAATGGTGGACATTTTGGAAGAAAATTTATTAACACAGAAAAAACAATAGAATGTACATGGGAGAAGTTAGATGCAATAGAAATATTTAAAAAGCTAGTTAAATAAGAACCAAAAAAGGGGATGATGTTTTGAAAATCAATCTTGATTTTTATAAAGAAGGACAAGAAAACTTATTACCTGAAGAACAAGATATAATAGAATATATTAAAAATAATAAAAAAGAAAATTATAATGAAGTAATTCATAAAGATAAAAGAAATAATGTTATACTAGCTTTGTCTAACATAAGAGAAAATATTTTAAATTGGTACCCAATAAAGAAAGATGCAACTATTTTAGAAATAGGAGCAAATTTAGGAGAATTAACAGGGATATTATGTGAAAAAGCAAATAAAGTTATTGCTATTGAAAGTTCTTTAAATAAAGCAAAGGCAATAAAAAAAAGATATAATAAAGAAGATAATCTTGAAGTTATAGTAGGAACAATTGAAGATATAAATATACAAGATAAATTTGATTATATTACTTTATTTGGAACATTTGAAAATTTATCAAAAATATATAAAGGTTCAGAGTATGAATTATTGAACCTTTTAAAAGATTATTTAAAAGAAGATGGAAAAATATTATTAGCTATAGACAATAGAACAGGATTGCAAAATTTTTCAAGAACAGATGAAAATGAAGTAAATATTGGAAATCTAAAAGATAAAAAGACATATAGTTTAAATAAAATTGAAAAAATAATAAAAAAAGCTAATTTAGAGATAAACAAAATATATTATCCTATGCCAGACTATAGATTAACAAACGTTATATATACAGACGAAAAACCTTTATCAAGAAATAATGTGTCTAGAAATATTATATATAATTCCGAAAATACAATTAAATTTTATCAAGAAAATGAAGCATATATAAATGTTTTAGAAGAAAATAGCAGTAATTTTAAAATTTTTGCTAATTCATTTTTTATAGAAATAACAAAAAATAAAATTGAGGAAGAAAAAATTCAATTTATATCTTTTTCAAATATTAGAAAACCTGAATATAGAATAAAAACAATTATTAAGGAAGGTAATGTATACAAATATGCATTAAATGAAAAAAGTAGAGATCATATAGAAAAAATTAAAGAGAATATTGATATTCTTAAAAGATCTGGATTAAAAACAGTAGATAGTTATGAAGAAAATAGAATAATTAGTAAATATACTAACGCCAATACTTTAGATAAAGTAATTACAAGACTTTTAAAAGAAAATAAAACAGATGAGGCTATTGAAATTATTAGAAAATATAAAAATGAAATATATGAAAAATTAGAAAAAACAAATAATGAAAATAATGTTTTTGATAAATATAATATCGATTATAAAAAAGAAGAAATTGAAAAAATGACTTTTGTAAAGTATGGATTATGGGATTTAATATTTCAAAACTGTTTTTATATTGAGAATGAATTATATTTCTATGATCAAGAATGGAGAGAAGAAGTTTTACCAATAGATTTTATAACATACAGAGCTATAAAATATTTTAACAGAATTAGAAAATATTTTTCAGAAGATGAATTATATAAAATTTTAGAAATAGAACAAGAAAACATTGAGCTTTTTGAAAAATTAGACAATAAAATACAAGAGAAAATAAGAGATGAAGATATGTGGGAAATTCACACAAGAGGAATGGAAATTATTGATTTAAAAAGAAGAGAATTGACATCTAATCACGAAATAAATCTTTTAACAATAGAAAATGAACAAAACAAAGCTTTGTTGGAGCAAAAAGAAAAAGAGATAGAAGAGTTAAAGAAAACTTTAAATTATGTATTTAATTCAAAATCATGGAAAATAACAAAGCCATTTAGAGCAGTATTGAAATTAAAGAAAAATGGAAAGGAATGAAAAGTTTGAGTGTTAGATTAAGAGACAAGTTCCTTCCAGAAGGAGGAAAACTAAGACAGTTTTTTAGAAAAACCAATAGGATTATTCATGGGATTAAATTCAAAAACTTTATAAAAATAATAAAGTTATTAAAAACAAAAAAACTAAAAAAGACTATGGAAATAATAAATAAAAAAATTCAAAATGGTATAGTAATTACTCCTTATGAAATTTGGATGAGTAAAAATGATCCTACAAAAGAAGAATTAGAAAAACAAAGAAAACACAAATTTAAAAATAATCCAAAAATAAGTGTTTTAGTGCCAATGTATAATACACCGATTAATTTTTTTGAAGAATTAGTTGATAGTTTAATAAATCAAACATATTTTAATTGGGAACTTTGTTTAATTGACGGAAGTCCTAACAAAAATAAAGAAATTGATAATATTAGTAAAAAGGATGAAAGGATAAAATATAAATATACAGGAAAAAACTTAGGAATATCAGATAATACAAATGAAGCTTTGAAAATATCCAAAGGAGATTATATTGCATTACTTGATCATGATGATTTATTGCCACCAAACAGTTTATTTGAGATTGTAAAAACAATTAACAAAAATCCAGAAGTGGAATTTATATATACGGATGAAGATAAAATAACAACAATAGACAAGCCTAGATTTAATCCATATTTTAAACCGGATTTTGCAATAGATACACTAAGAGCAAATAATTATATTTGCCACTTTAGTGTTTTTAAAAAAGATTTAATGACAAAACTAAAAGGGGAAAGAAGTAAATATGACGGTTCACAAGACCACGATTTAGTTTTAAGGATGTCAGAAAAAACAAATAAAATAATTCATATACCTAAGGTTTTATATCATTGGAGAGTACACGAAGATTCAACAGCAAAATCAGGAGGAAAAGCAAAACCTTATGCTTTTGAGGTAGGTATTAAAGTTATAGAAGATCATTTAAAAAGAGTGGGGCTAGAAGGAAAAGTATCACATGGAGTTACTCGTGGTACATATAAAATTGACTATAAAGTTATAGGAAATCCAAAAGTTACAATATTGATACCAAATAAAGATGAAACAAAGACACTAAAAAAATGTATTAACTCAATATTAAAATTAACTACATACAAAAATTATGAAATAGTAATAATTGAAAATAATAGTAAAGAAGAGAAAACATTCGATTATTACAAAGAAATTGAAAAAAATAAAAAAATAAAAATTATATACTTTCCAGAAAAAGAATTTAATTATTCAAAAATTATAAATTATGGAGTTAAAAATACAGATGGTGAATATATTGTTCAGCTAAACAATAATATGCAACTATTAACACCAGATTGGATTGAAAAAATGTTAGGAATGACTCAAAGAGAAGATGTTGGAGCTGTTGGTGTAAAAACATATTATCCGGATGGAACAATTCAACATGCAGGAATAATTATAGGACTTCAAAATAGTGTAGGATACATATTTAAAGGGCTTCATAAAAATGCACATGGATATTTTGCAAAAGAAAGTGAAATTCAAAATTTAAGTGCTGTAGCAAAATATTGTATGATGGCAAAAAGAAAAACATATGAAGAAGTTGGATATATGAATCCTGACTTTGCAATTGATTTTAATGATGTAGACTTTTCGTTAAATATAATTAAGTCAGGAAAATTGATAATATATAATCCTTTTGTAGAGTTTATAAATTATGCAACAAAAGAATTAAAAGACTCAAAAGAAAAACAAAATAGATATAACATAGAAAGAGAGTTGTTTAATGAAAAATGGGGAGAATACATAAAAAAAGGAGATCCATATTTTAATCCTAATTTTGATAATAAATCAGATCAATATCAAATAAAAACATAGAAAATATAATATTTAGGAGAAATGAGAGTCATGGTAAAAGGAGATATTAGAGTTAGTAATGCTTATGAAAGCTATGTAATAAAAAATGTTAATGTGCCATCAGATGGAGAAATATTAGCACAAGACATAAAAAGAATTCAAAACATTCCAAAAGTAAACCTAATTAACAGAAAAAAACAAATAGAAGAAGCAAGAAAATTTATAGAATATTTTAAAAATAACAAAATAGATTCGAAAGACAAAGAAAAAATAGAGTATTTAGAAAATAAAATAAAAAAGATATATGATTTAGAAATAGAAGATTTAGAAAGAGAATTTGGAAAGGATATTACTTTAAATATTGATAGAGAAGAAGATGATGATGTTGAAGGTAATTATTATGATAATGAAAGTATAACAATATATACAAAAAAAATTATTGAAGACTTAGAAAACGATGATATAGATGTTAGAATTGATGCATGTCTAGAATTGATACACACAATATTTCATGAAATTCAGCACCATAGACAATACTTAATGGCAACAAGTAATGTATGTTCAAAAGAAGCAATGATGTATGCAAAAGAATATGCTCTTAGCCATTTATTAGAAGATAAATTCTATGAAGATAATTATGAAGAATTAGGAATTGAAAGTGATGCTAATGAAGTGGCAGAAAAACGTAAAATACAAACTATTGCTGTAGAAACACCTTTTATATACGAAAAGATAAGGAATTATTTAGCTAAATATTCAAGACATTTTTATGCAGATGAAATAGTACAAAGAGACAGTAAAAATAATCAAAAAGTATATGACATAGTTAAGCAACAAGGTAGAGTTGTTGTTGAGGAACTGTTAGATGATTTAATATACAATGAAGACCATTTAGAAGTTTTAGAAGAATTTCCTATTTTAAATAAAGTATATAATAAAAAAGAAAATGGTTTGAAAAAGAATGTAAAAGTTTTAGTTAAAGAAATGAAAGAGGAAATTGAAAAAATAAAGTTTAATAAATTAATACCAGAAAAAACAAAAGAAAAAGCTATTCAAGACTTAGAAGATATGTATTTTGAAATTATATATAATGCATTAGAAAAATATTCACAATATGAGATTGATAGATCTAACAAAGAAGAAATAAAAGAAGTATTAACAAAAATGGAAGAAAGATTTGAAAATCAACTAGAAGAGGATATAGAAAAGGGAATAGAATACATAAAGTTAACAAATGAAGAACAAATAGAAAATACTCCTAAAATCTTAAGGAAACCAAGAGAACTATTAAAAAGAATAACAGAAAAGGTTGAAATAAGAAGATTTAAGAAAGATTATAAAAAAGACTTTTTAGAAAAAAAGAAAAATATAGAATCTATAAAAACTGGAAAAGCTATTTCAGTAAAGAAAAAAGTAAGAGTAGTTGCGATGCAAAAAGTAAGACCAGTAACAAGAGTTATAAAAGAAATAGAAGAAAATATCAAAAATAAGTTTAAAGAAGAAGAGATAGAAACAAAAGCTTTTAATAAAGATTTTAAACAGGAATTAAGTATAGAAAATTATGAAAATAAAGAAGAGGGACAAATAAACAATAACGAAAAAGAATTTAAAATTGAGATAATAAGAAAAGATGATGAAACAAGATAAAAAAACTAAGCTAAAATTGAAGTGCACCCCGTTTAGTAGACACAATAAAAAAGACTATTGTGTTAAAATCTAAACGGAGGTTTATTTTTTATGGCTAAAAAAGGTCAAAAATTTTCCAAATATACATTGGAAGAAAAACAAAGATTTATAAAAATGGTTCGAGAAGAAGGATATTCAACATATGAAATAACTAGAAAATTTGGCATCCCAAATGGTTCTA
>CANQQC010000047.1 GCA_947625925.1 uncultured Clostridia bacterium
TAATATCTTGAATTATATTATCAAACTTTTTTAAAGTTTCTGCTTGATATCCATTATTATTAAAAAATATCTTTATTTCATTTCTTAATTTTTCATCATCTTCTACAATTAAAATCCTTTGCATGATTTTATTCCTCCCACTTGCATTATACCATAAAGATATAAAAAATAACCTTACATTTTTGTAAGGTTATCAATTTATATAATTTTTCTATCTAATTATATAATGGATATCTTTTACAGATTTTTGCTACTTCATTATGTATTTCTTCTTTTTTGCCTTCATAATCTTCAACAACCATATTTATAAGATTAGCTATTTTTACCATATCCTCTTCTTTGAGTCCTCTTGTCGTTACAGCAGGTGTTCCAATTCGTATTCCACTTGTTATTGAAGGTTTTTGTGTGTCAAAAGGAACTGCATTTTTATTTACAGTTATTCCTACATCATCTAGTTTTCTTTCTAACTCTTTTCCTGTTATTTGTTTATTTCTCAAATCTATTAATATTAAATGATTATCTGTTCCTCCTGATACTAAATTAAATCCAAGTTTTAATAATTCTTCTGATAATACTTTTGCATTTTTTACAATTTGTTTTTGATATTGTTTAAATTCTGGTTTTAGAGCCTCTCCAAAACATACTCCTTTTGCTGCTATTACATGCATTAAAGGTCCACCTTGTGTACCTGGGAATAATGCTTTATTTATAGCTTTTGCATATTTTTGCTTACAAAGAATCAATCCTCCTCTTGGTCCACGAAGAGTTTTGTGAGTAGTTGATGTCACTATGTCAGCATATTCAACTGGATTTTGGTGAATTCCAGCAGCAACAAGTCCGGCAATGTGAGCCATATCAACCATAAATATACTTTTTGTTTTATCTGCAATTTCTTTTATTCTTTTAAAATCTATTTCTCTTGGATATGCACTCGCACCTGCTAAAATCATTTTAGGTTTATTTTCTATTGCTAATTTTTCTAATTCATCATAATCAATTCTTCCTGTTTTTTCATCTACACCGTATGGAATAAAGTTATATAATTTTCCTGATGAATTTACTTTGCTTCCATGTGTTAAATGTCCTCCATGAGCTAAATTCATTCCTAATACTGTATCTCCAGGATTTAAAACAGCAAAATATACTGTCATATTTGCTTGAGCCCCTGAATGTGGTTGTACGTTGGCATGTTCTGCACCAAACAATTCTTTTGCACGTTCTATAGCAATATTTTCAGCAATATCTACATATTCACACCCTCCATAATATCTATGTGATGGATAACCTTCTGCATATTTATTTGTCATATAGCTTCCCATTGCTTCCATTACACTATTACTTACAAAATTTTCTGATGCAATTAACTCAATTTTATTACGTTGTCTTTCTAATTCCTTCTCAATAGAATCATAAATTTCTTTATCTGTTTTTTTCAGATTATCAAAACTTGGCATTTTATCAACTCCTTTTTTATCTAGTTGAATTATATACTATATATTTTTTATTGTATATACTAAATTAAAATTTCTTTTTCAGTTATTATTTGTTGCATTTTTATATCATTATTATTTGTTGGTAATATCTTTTTTTCTAAGATTTGTTTACTAAAACATATTGCAATTGTTTTTACATTTATTTTAGATAAAACTCTGTCGTAATAACCTTTTCCAAATCCTAATCTATTTTTTTCTCTATCAAAACATATTCCTGGAACTATAACTAAATCTATATTTGTTATATCCATTAAATTTATTTTATCTTCAACTGGTTCTTCAATTCCAAATTCACTTTTTATTAGTGTATCTTTCAATGAGCTTATTTTATAGAAAAACATTTTATTTTCTTTTACTCTAGGCAAAGCAACTATTTTATTCATATTTATTGAATAATTGATTAGCTCACTAGTATCGACTTCTGAAGGAAGGTTTTTATATAAAGCTATAACTTTTGCTTTTTTATATTCTTCAGTATTTATTATTTTTTCAGTTATCATTTTGGACTTTTCTTTTTTATTTTCAATTTTATTTCTAATTAAAAGATATCTTTTTCTTAACTCGTCTTTTGTTAAATTTATTACTTGCATTTTTACCTCTTTTACTATTATTTTTATTTATTTAAAATTCCCACAACAAATATAAACATTTCCTTCAAATTCACAAATCCCTACCAAATGGTCTTACTCTAATTATTATATTTTAATAACTTTCTTATTTGATCTATTTTTTCTTTATCTTCAATGTATTCTTTCCTTTCTTTAACAAAGTTTTTTGATCCTCTCTTTTCAAAACTATATCTTGGAATCAATTGTATATGAAAGTGATTCATCGGTCCATCACACATTGTACATAAATATACACTTTCTGCTTCATACACTTCTTTTAAAACTTTCATTACTTTTTTTGCAAATACATATACGTTACTACATAAATCATCAGGAATTTCCATCATATCTTTATAATGTTTTTTACTACTTATTATTGTATGACCTTGTGCTCTTGGATTTCCTACTAAAAAACATTCAATCATTTCATCTTCATATAAGATTTTATCCTTATTATCTCCATATACACAATTATTATTTTCTTTGTCATAACATGTAGGACATATTCCTCTATCTGTTAACATTGCTGGGGTTAATTTTTCCATAAAACACTCCTTATAATTATTATACATTTTTCTATAAGAAAATAATAACACAAAAGGAAGTAATAAACAATTACTTCCTCCATTTATTTAAAATAGCATTTATTAAATATAATAAAATTATTTAATATTATCAGACTTCAAATTTATAATTATCTCTTCATTTTTATTTGTAAATATATGCAAAACAATTTTATCAGTTGCATCATATTTTGTTAAATTAAATGTTTGATAGTAATTTAAAATTTTACCATCTTCAAGAATTGAATATCCACCATCTCCATCACTTCTTTGTGCTGTTTCAAATTTTTTTCCATCACTTGTCTCAACATATTCTTTTTGAAGAGCAATTTTATCATAAATACTTTTTGGTTTATCTGAATGTAACAACTCATAATCAATTTTATCTGTTGTAACTACTGGTATATTTATTTTTAATGCTGTATTAGACACTGAAGCTTGTATTTGTTCTAATTTTATTGAATCATCATTACAACTTTCTGCTTTATATATAATATTTTCTCTATTGTACATTTCTTCAGGAACATCAACTTCAAAGCTCCAATCCCCTTTATAAAATGTATTTGTTTCTGACTGTTTTTCTTCATCTATTTGTGTTGTCCTTATTTTAGTAAGTTTTATACTTAAATGTTTACTTCTAGGAAATTTTTCTTGATTACCTGTTGCTACTAAAGAAACTTTTAAATTTTTATCTCCAATTTTTTCTGGTAAAAAACTGTATGCTCCATTATAACTTTTTTCTTTTAATCCTTCATCTTCAAATTTGTAATCTCTAGAACAAAAAACTATATTATCCATTTCATCTGTTATTATTAAATCATTAAAGTCTAACCAATGCTCATAAAAATATTGTGCATCATATTTGTCTGCTAAACTAACATCAAAATTCATTGCAAAGTTATAATCGTCTATTAAAAATGAATTAACTCCAATTTGTATTCCATCTGCTTCTTGATACTCATTTTCTATTTTTGTTTCATATCCATTTTCTACTGCAACACCTATACCTTCACTTGAGTTTGCTCCAAATAAGTTTTTTACAAAATTCTTTATTTCCTTTGCAAATACAACTCCTGTCATAAAAATTCCAACTACTAATATTATTGATAATAATCTAACTATTTTATTATTTTTCATTTCAATCACTCTTTCTTTCACAAGCAATTGTTTTAATTTCTTTTTTGCATTATGAGCTAATGTTTTAATTTGCCTTTCACTCTTTTCCATTATTATTGCAGTTTCTTTGTATGATAATTTTTCAAGTTTAGTTAAATAAATTACCATCTGATAGTTAAATGGTAATTCATTGATTATATTTTTAATTTTTATCATTCTCTCTTTTGAAAGTATACTTTCTTCAAGTAATCCGAATATCTGCTAAATTTTCATTATCATCAATATTTTCTGTTTTTCTTTCATGCCTTATATAATCAATCGATTTTGATTTTGCTATTGTATATAAATATGTTTTTAATGAATATCTAAAATCATATTTTTCTTTGTGTTCAATTACATATAAAATTACTTCTTGAAAAATATCCTCTGCAATTTCAATGTTTCTTACATATCTTGTTATAAAATAAATCAAATTATTTTTATACTTCGATATTATTTTTTCAAATGATTGCTCATTTCCTTCCAAGAAATCTTTATACAACTCTTGATCTTTTTCTTCCATTTTTCTTCTCCCAAATTTGGCTTTCATCTATTATACGATTGAAATGACAAAAAGTTATATTAAATTTTAATTTTTTATTTTATTTTTTTGTTTTCTATTTTCCAATAATATCCTTAATTACTTCTCCTGATATAATCAATCCTGCAACTGATGGTACAAATGATATACTTCCTGGAACTTGATTTCTAATTGTACATTTTCTTTTTGTACCCGGTGGACAAATACATGAATTTTTACAACTACTATCCATTGTTTCATCTATTTTTATAGGTTCTTCTTTGGAATATACTACTTTTAATTTATTTATCTTTCTTGTTCTTAATTCCTTTCTCATTACTTTTGCTAAAGGACATATACTTGTTTTATATATATCTGTAACTTCAAGTCTTGTAGGATCTAATTTATTACCTGTTCCCATACTTGATATAATAGGTATATTAAGTTTATTTGCTCTCATAACTAATTCTACTTTAGCTGTAACTGTATCCACACAATCAACAATATAATCTGTGTCTTTATCTATTATGTCTTCACTCTCTGGCATAAAGAACTCTTTATATGTTTTTACTTTTGCATTTGGATTTATATCAACTATTCTTTCCTTTGCAACATCCACTTTATATTTTCCTATTGTTTTATGTGTAGCAATTATTTGTCTATTCAAATTTGTTAAACAAACTTTATCATCATCAACTAAAATAAAGTTTCCAACACCTACTCTTACAAGTCCTTCTACTACAAAAGAACCAACTCCTCCAATTCCAAATACTGCTACTTTTGATTTATTTAATTTTTCTATTGCTTCTTTTCCTAATAGTAATTCTGTTCTTGAAAATTGATCTAACATATACTTTCTCCTTTTTTTATTTTCCGCTACTTATATATCATATTTTAACTTATTACTAATGTCCTCTTAAATCTAATTCTTTAACAAAATCATTTTTGGTTGGTCCCCAAGAATATATTATATAATATTTTTCTTTATCAATTTCTTTATATTTTTTAAATCTATAATCTCCGTGTTCTATCACATCTATTTTACTAGAACTTTGCTTTGATATTAAAAAACTCCATTCATTTTTTCTAAATTGTTTATAATATTCTTCTAAATCTTCTTTAGATAAATCTGTTTTTACCAAAATTCCTCCAAAATATTGCATACCGTTTCCAGAACCTGTAAGTTTACCAGCAATTGATATTGAGTCAATAATGTTTGTATTATTAGGAAGTTTTGTTTTTAGTAATTCTTTTTTTGTTTGATTTGCTATTATATCATTTTGTACATAAATATATAAAGGTATTACAATAAATAAAATAACTAATAAACCTATAAATATTTTTATTAGTTTATTAAAAGTTTTTTTTATTTTATTTTTCAAATTATCACCTTCTTTATGAATTAATATCTATTTTTTACTACTCAAAAATATTTCTCTTCTCCCTTTTTTTCTACTTCTTCTATAGTTCTGGAGATTATATTTTTTATTTCATTTAATACTTCATATCTCTCTTGTGAATTTAAACTATAATAGTTTTGCTGTAAATCTTTGATTTCAACTTCACTTTCTATTTTTTCTTGTTCCTCAAATTTGCTCTTTATTTCTTTTTCATATTCTTCCATTTTGTCTTCTGAACTTAATAAATGTTTATTTTCTTCAACTTCATTCTCTATTTCATTTAACTTGTCTTTTTCATTTTCACAAAATTCTTTTTCTAATTCATAATGACTATTTATTGTCACCTGATTATTTTTTACTTTTTGTATAATTTCTTTTCCCATTCTTGTTTTTTCATTTATATCTTTAATTTGTTCATATTTTTTTATCATATCATGTACTTTGTCTGTTTCTTCTTGTATACATTCATCAATATCAACTAGAACTATAGGTACTTTTCCTTCCCAATCTTCATATGCTTGTTTTATCTTATCAAGATTTTTTATTCTATCTTCTACCTTAAACGCAACAATATAGTCAGGTTGTTTCTTTTCTCCTTCTTGTATCCTTCTAAAATCCATCTCATTATAATAATTGGTTTCATTTATTTGTTTAGCAGGATCATAATATCTTTCTACATCTCTCCTTCTCGTTGATTTTGATACAAAAGCTTCTCCTGTAGAGCATAAATCTTGTGAACCTGATAACATCAAAGCATCATCTTTCATACTAGAAAAACCATAAACCAAATGAGGTATAAATGCACATCCAAGCATATCTTCTCGTACATAACTCGCACAAAAATGTTGAGAGCCTAATGCTAATCTGTTCCAGTCCGCTTTATAATCATCTATTTTTTTATCTCTATCCACATATGGTGCAACAGAAGTTATTAACATCTTAAATTTTGTTCCTGCATCATATACGTCTAATCCTTCTAATTCATCTCCCAAATTTACAACTTTATCATTTTCCTTATCATTTATTGTTATATCATCTAATTCTTCTTTAGTTGCTTTTCTTGAATTATTAGGGTCAAATAAACCTGCATTATATAATTTACCATATTGTGTTTTTAAATCTCTTTCAAATAGTACTTTGTCTACAAAATATTCTACTCTCTCTAGTTTTTCATATATATTTTTTAATGTTTTTTCATTTTGAGTACTTAATATGACTTTTAAAGCTTCTACATAATCTTTTAATCCCTCATCTTTTATTTCACTAATACTTTCTCCATATTTTTTTATTATTTTACTAGCATATCTCATATCATGTCCAAATATCTTTTGCATAACAAATGCTTTTTTCTGTTCTATATCTACACAATTATTAATAACTTCATCACATTTTCTTTGCTTTATTTCTGAGAAATTATCTACATCTTCTATACTTTTTATATCAAAATCATTTGAGTTTTGAATCACTTTTGTTAGCTGTTCTAGATTAACATTATTGATATCTTCTATGCTACTTATTAGTTCACTATATTCATTAGCACAAAGAGATTGCAATAATTCATCTGCTATTACTGTCCATTCATCAGTATCATTTCTTTCTATATAATCATTTATACATTTATAAAAAACTTCATATTCTTTATCTTGTAAATTTAATACTTCTTCTTGTATTTCTGGATAGTTACTTATTAAGTTAATCTTATCTTCTCCTAACGTTTTTACATACTTATCTTTTAATATCCTAAAATCAATTCTATCTATTACTTCATTGTTTTTTTCATACATTCTTTCCAATGTTTCTAATTCTTTTTCAAATCCCTGATTTTTCAATTCTTCGCAAGTTCTTTTTATATCTTTTATTGCACGAATTACTATTAGTTTTGAATCTTTGTTTCCTAACTTATCTAGATTTTCTATTTTTTTATCATCACTTTGAAGCGAACTTATTACTAGCGCTCTAGCTAAAAAATCTGTTAACTTATTTAAACACTCTATCTTCTTATTATCATTTTTTAATGAACTTAATACTTGTGCTTTATTTATGTCATCTGTTAATTTATCTAAATTTCCTATCTTTTTTTCATCATCTTGTAATGATTGTAAAACTTCTACTTTATTAGAACCATCTGTTATCTTATCTAAAGATTCTAGCTTTTTTTTATCACTTTGGAACGTTTTTATTACTAATACTCTATAAGATTCATCTGTTAAGTTACCCAAAGATTCTAGCTTCTTGTCATCACTTTGGAGTGTTTTTATTACTTCTGTTTTATTAAAATTATCTGCTATCTTATCCAATGCTTCTAGCTTCTTGTCATCACTTTGGAGCGTTTTTATTACTTCTGTTTTATTAAAATCATCTGTTATATTATCCAATGCTTCTATTTTTTTGTCATCACTCTGGAGTGTTTCTATTACTTGTGCTTTATTTAAATCATATCTTAACATATCTAAAGCTTCTAGTTTTTTGTCATCATCTCTGAATGTTTTTATCACTTGTACTTTATTTTTGTCATCTATTATCTTATCCAATGCTTCTAGTTTTTTATAATCACTTTGGAATGATTTTATTACTTCCGTTTTATTCCAATCATTTTCTATTAATTTATTTAAAACTTCTAGCTTTTTATCGTCACTTTGAAGTGTTTTTGTTATTTCTTTTATATACCAGTCATCTGTTAATTTATGCAAACATTCTATCTTTTTATCTTCATCTTGTAATGTTTTTATTACTTCTACTTTATAATCATCACTTAACTTATCCAAAACTTCTAACTTTTTATCATCACTTTGAAACTTTTCTATTATATTTACTTTATTTAAATCATCTTTTAAAATATCTAAAGCTTCTATTTTTTTATTATCACTTCTTAATGAATTTATTACTTCTACCTTATACCAATCATTTGATAACACCTCTATGGCTTCTATCTTTTTATCTTCATCTTGTAGTGTTTTTATTACTCCTGCTTTATAAAAGTCTTCTTTTAAGTTACCTAAAGCCTCTATTTTTCTATCCTCATCTTTTAGTGTTTCTATTACTTGTACTTTGTTTGAGTCATCATTTAACTTCCCTAAAGCTTCTATTTTTTTTTCATCACTTTTTATTGATTTAGCTACTATTATCTGATAAGTTACACCTATTTCAGATAATCTATTACTTTTCTCATCATCTTCTAATTCCAACATTCTTTCCGTTTCTTTTTCAGCCATTTCTCTAGCTACTGTTAAATTTACTTCTTTTGGAATAAACCTATCCCATTCCATCATTATACATCTTAAATAAAAATAGTCCTTATTTTCATTTGATATTTGTAAATTTATGTCATTGAAAATATCTTGCATAACATCATATAATTTCATTGAGTCAGTTATTTCAAATAATTTCTGTTTTAGATTTTCACTTTTACATAAATTTGCTAACCCGCTGGATGGATTTAATATCAGAGCTATTAGTCATACATTTATATATTTTTTTTAGACATATATCTATTTGTTCTTTTTCCATGCTTTTCTCCTTGTTTTTATTTACGAATTTTCCTTTGTTTTTTATATTTTTCTTTCTTAAACCACATTTTAGATTGCTTAGTTAAGTTTAAGTATGTATAATAATTATCTTTCTTTATCTTCTTTATCACTTAATTCTTCGGATTTTTTTTCATACTTTTTAGATATTTCTATTACTTTTTTTGCATTTACAAATATTTTTTCTTTTTGCTTTTCATATTCTTCTTTTTTATCCATCTTTATTCTCCTAACTATTGTTAACTAAATAAATATTTTTTGCTAATTATATATAATATTATATAGCATAATTCATATCTTAAATATTACCATTATATTAAGTTTACATTACTTTCATTTAACATGAAAAGTATTTAGGTTGTTTTATTATTATAATATATTGTTGATTTTTCAGTTAAGTTTAAATGTGATAAATTTTTGAAACTTTTTATATTGTTAATAATTTGTGGGATTTCTTTTAATAAAATATTATCCAACTTTTCAAACTCTTCTTTTATATCTTTTTCTATGCTTTTATTTATATTAAAATTCTCAGGTTTTTCTATATATTGCTCTTCAATTTTTATTGCATTAGATATAATTAGTTTATATATTTTTGTTATCAATTCTGACTCTACTCCATTTTCATTTGAAAATTTTTCTATATTTATATATATTTCATCTTCTCTTTTAGATTGAAATATTGGAAGGTTGTTTTTCATCTTAATATCTG
>CANQQC010000048.1 GCA_947625925.1 uncultured Clostridia bacterium
CCCATCTTTTGATTTTAACATATCAGTAATTGATATATAATCTTCATCATCAATTTTTATATAAGTTATCTTTTGATCTAAAACATTTAATTCTGACATATTTAAACCTCCATTTTAAATTAATGATTAATTTTTATTATTATACCAAACAAAAGTTTTGAAATCAAGTTTGCTTATGTATTTTTAGTGAAATTTTTCAAAAGAAACTTGCAAAGCAAAAAAATTATGTTAAATTAAAAACAGTAAATCGAATTATATAAGGAGAAGATTGAGAAATAAAATTTCGCATACCTGTTTCGAAATCGCTTCAGTAAAGATGTTTTTATAGGATTTCATAATTCTATAAAAACATCTTTTTTTATGTTATACTCATAATTGATATCAACAAAATATTTGTCTGATTAAGTCAAAATAAAATGTAATAAAAACGACAAAATCAAAAAAATGTATTTTCAACAAATAAATCGAAAAAATTATAAATTTTATATTTTATTATATTATAATAAAATATAAAATAATAAGTAAGATATTAATTTTATACTATCATTATATTTAATAGTATGTTAACAATTATTTCGTTAATTAGTATTAATTGTATCTTTAAAGTTATCAAAATGGTAAATAAAAAAGAACTAGTAGAAACATTAAAATCAGAATAGTACATTATAAAGTTATTAACATTTAAAAATAAAATAAAAAAAAAAGGAGAAAAAATGGAAGAACACAAGAAAAATTTAAAAATAACCAGTTACGTAATCATCATTTTAGCAATCTTTAATATGGTTCTTATGGGAATAAATTTCGCAACTGGAGAATTAAGAGAAAATGCAAAAAAATTAACAGAAGAATACGTAAGCCAAACTGAAGGAGCATCTGAAGAACTAGGAGGAATGGAAGATAAAGTAGTAGATATGGCAGTTTATGGAGCAATAGGAGTGACAGCAATTGGAGTATTA
Organism: uncultured Clostridia bacterium; assembly: GCA_947625925.1. Classification (GTDB taxonomy): domain Bacteria; phylum Bacillota; class Clostridia; order TANB77; family CAG-508; genus CAG-269. The sequence continues at coordinate 957 of CANQQC010000048.1, forward strand.
TTTGACGTATATCTTGGAATTGCAGGTTTACGCCAAGCAAATGGAACAAGTAAAGGAAAAGCTAATATAATATTAGCAACAATAGTTTTCGTAGTAGCTCTTATAGGTTTAATACCTATGATTGGCTCTTTGGCTAAAAATCCAACTAATATTAGCTCACTTTTCTCTAGTTTATTAGGTTTAATAATAATGTTCTATTATATTAGATATGCTAAAAAAGTAGTAGAATAAAAAACATCCAATAGTAGTAGCAATTATTATTTTACAGGTATAAAGAATATGGTATAAAATAAAAAAAGGAAGCAGAACGATAACTGCTTCCTTAAAATTTTTTTATAATTCTGGTGTATCATCTTCAACAGTTTTATCTTCTGAAGATGCTTTTTGATTTGCTTCTTGTCTAGCTTCTAAAAGTTCTTCTTTAGTTATGCCTAACATGCTTATTGCTTCTTTTAGACATTCAGTTTTATCTTTTCCTGTACTTGCATAAGTACCTTCAAATTCTTCTTTTTGAATTCCATATATATCATTTGGAGAATTCAAAATTAAAGAACCACCAGCTTCTATTTTCATTGGTTCTCCCCAAGGAGCATCAAATTCAATATTTTCGTTTATAGGTGATGATAATACTGGACCACCTACAGGTTTATATTGTGAAGGATCTTCTGGATCTAATTCATATTTCTTTTTAAAAGTAGAATCTTCAACAACATATTCTTCACCATTTGGATTAGTAACAATCCAACCTGGCTCTCCTGTTTTCTCATCTAATTTAACTGTATTATTTGTTTCATTCAAGCCACTTTTCATAATAGTAGCGACTTTTTCTCCAACAGTTCCTTGTCTTGCATGTATTCTAGCAAATTTTGCAACTTCATCTACAGTTAATCTTCCTGATTTAATACCTTCTTTCACATATTCTGCAATATTATCAATTTTCTTTATATATTTTAATTCTTCCATTGACATAATCAATTCACTCCTTCCAAATCACATACATATATTATACAACTTTTTCCTATAAAAATCAAATTTAACAAGATTTGTAATAAAAAAATTAAAAAGAAATATCTACAAATAAATTGCTTAAAAAATGAATTATTAAAAGAAAATGAGAAAATTGTAGAAAGTACAATATAGATTATTATTAGGGAAAATGAAAAATTTGAGAAAAACAAAGGTGTTTTATATTTATTAAAATAAATAGATATTGATAAAAAATAAGTTGATAATTACCACATTTTATGGTAATATATATCTATAAAATTTAATAGACAGGAGAAAAATAAAATGAAATATGATGTTTGTGTGTTTGGAGGATGTGCATTAGATCAAATGTACTATCAAAATTCAGATGGTTCATATAACAATGAACCATCAATGAAAGTGCCTGGAGGGAAAGGAGCAAATCAAGCAGTTGCATCAGCAAGAGCAGGAGCAAAAACAGCAATTATTTCTAGAATAGGTAAAGATGAAGTAGGAAAAAGTATATTAGAAAATCTTAATTTCAATTTGGTAGATACTTCTCATATAGAAATGGTAAATAATTTGCAAAATGACTGTGCTAATGTATATATTAATTTAAAAGATAAAGATAATGATATTCAAAGAATAAGTGGAGCTATTGATAGTTTTACGCCAGATATGATAGATGAATATCAAGAGGTATTATTAAATTCAAAAGTTATAGTTTGTCAATTAAAAGTACCAAAAGAAGTTACAGAAGCTCTTATTGAATTTTGCCATAAAAATAATAAATTTTTGATTTTAACGCCATGTAGACCTGCAAAATTAAATATTAATGAAGTAAACAATAAAGATTTAATAGACAAAATAGATATAATAACATGTAATAGAGCTGAATGTGAAACAATATTTAACACAGATGATATTGAAACGTGTGTTAAGATGTATCCTAATAAGCTAATAGTTACATTAGGAAAAGATGGATTGATGTATTATAACGGAAAAAGAATAATACATATGCCAGCGATAGTTACTGAAGTAATAGATACTGTGGGTGCAGGAGATACACTTTGTGGTAATTTAGCAGCTTTTATTTCAATGGGAATGGATTTACAACATGCGTTAAGAAGAGCAATGTATGCTTCAACAATGAAATTACAAGTAAAAACAGCTCAAACAGGAATGCCTTATTCAGATGATCTAGATGATTTTATTATTACCAAAAGGAATAAGAGTTTTGATTATAGTGATGAATTAAGTTTTGCATTAGGTTTTATTAAAGAAGCATATATGAATTCTAAATCTATAAATACATATAACATATCAATAAAGTCAAATCATACCTTAGTAACAGATGTTGATATAGAGATAGAAAACTATTTAATTAGCAAAATAAAAGAACGATATAATAATGACAACTTCTTAACAGAAGAAAACAATCCAAATGGTAAACTAAGTGATAGAACATGGATTATTGATCCAATTGATGGTACTAGTCACTTTGTTAAAAACACAGCATTTTGGGGAACACAACTTGCCTTTTATGATAAAGACAAAATAAAATTTGCAATTATATATTTACCAAAAACAGATGAATTATATTATGCAGCAGAAAACCAAGGAGCATTTATAAATAATAATAAAATACTTCCAAAAGAAAATACACCTATAGAACAAACAATTGTTGAATTTGGAGGTTCAATATTTAAAGAATTAGAAAATAAAAAAGTTTTCTTTAATAGATTGTTAGAAAAAGATAGATTAAAAGTAGCCAATATAATGCATATTAATTCTTGTTGTATTTCATTTACCAATCTAATTTCTAATAAGACAGATGCACTTATTATTGCATCAAACAAACCTTGGGATGTTATGCCAGGACAATTTATATTACAAGAAATAGGAATAAAATCTTATGCTTTAGATTTTAATAAAAAATTAAGGTTATTTACAAATAATCAAGAAATAAAAGATTTGTTACTTACTTAACAAAAAAGAACACCAGAAAGGTGTTCTTTTTATATATGTGGATACTTATATCTATTGAAAAATAAATGATTTTGTGTTAATATATATATAAATTTATTAAAGGAAGGTAAAAAAATATGGAAAAAAATAAGGAATATGATATAACAGTAGTTGGTGGTGGCGCAGTTGATGTAGAAAGATTTGAACTTGTAGATGGTTCATATGTTCAAGGAGAAAGACATGCGGGGGGAAAAGGATTTAATCAAGCTATTTCAGCTGCAAGAGCTGGAGCTTATACAGCAATTATAGGTCCTGTTGGAAATGATGAAAATGGAAAGTTTTTGATAGAAAATGCTAAAAAAAATGGTGTTGACACAAGTTATGTTGAAGTTATTGAAGGAATAAAAACTGATTGGGCAAAAATAAAAATAAGATATGAAGACAAAGATAATGATATTCAACGTATGAGTGGAGAAGCTATTAACGAATTAAAACCAGAGCTGATTCGTAAAAATAAAGATGTATTATTAAAATCAAAAACTATAGTAGCACAGTTAAAATGTCCAAAAGAAACAACAGAAGAATTAATCGATTTTTGTTATGATAACAACAAAACATTGATCTTAACGCCATGTAGGCCAGAAAAATTATCAATAGAAGATAAAAGAAACTTAGAATATATAGAAAAAATAACTTATATAACTTGCAATGAAAAAGAATGTCAAACAATTTTTAATACAGATGATATAGTTTCATGTGTTGAAAAATATCCTAATAAACTTATTGTAACACTAGGTTCAAAAGGTGTAATGTATCACAACGGTGAATCAGTAGTACACATACCAGCAATAAAAATAGATAATGTGGTTGATACTGTTGGAGCAGGAGATACATTTGCAGGTAATTTTGCAGCATCCATTACAAAGGGGCTTTCTATAGAAGAAGCCGTTGAAAGAAGTCAATATGCATCATCAATGTCAATAATGGAAAAAGGAGCTACAGAAGGAATGCCAACTGAAGAAGAATTAGATAAATACATTAAATCTATTAAAAATATAGATTTGGAAAATAATAGTTCTGTTTCTATGCAATCAATTGTATCAAATGCTATTAATGAAGGCATTGCTAAAGAAGATATAGAAAAAAGTGATAAGATGGAACAAATAAAAGAAAAGGTAGAAGGAGTTACTAAAGATGACTAATAATTATGCTAAAGCATATACAGAAGTATTTGAAGTCTTAAAGTATCTTTCAAAAGAAGAATATAAAAAAATACCACAAGAAAAAATACAGTTTTTTAAAGATAATAAAGATGATGATTATAATTTTATATTTAATCCTAATATTGATATAGCTAAACAAAATATATCAAAAGAAGCCAATGCAGTATTGGTTACTCTATTTAGAGATTATTTTGCAACAGAAAGACAAAAAAATATTTTAGAAAGTTTGTTAATACAAAATCAAGGAAAATTAGAAAAACAAAAATCAGAATATTATAATACAGATAATTTATTTAAAAAGGAGGGAACTATATAAAATGGAAAAAGATATGGATCCTAACACAAAACTAGAAGTAGCATTAGAAATTTTAGATGCGAAAATAGGACAAGCTTTTAAGCAAAAAGAAAATAATAAAGAAGAATATGAAAAATTATTACAAGAGAGAAAAAAGCTATATAAAGGAGACAAGGAGATTTTAAATAAAATTATAGATGTATATGGACCAGAAATAAAGAAGATATATGAAGGTGAATAGAATATGAAAGAAAATTTAGAAGAAGTCAAAAATCATTATAAATTATCTCAAAAAGAACATGATAGAATATCTAAAGAAATAATAGAAGATATGCTTGAAGATTTAAAGCCAGTAGAAAAGCCAAAAATAATAATAAATATAGCTCCACCAGGTTCGGGAAAAACTGGTCTAAATGTATATGGAGCAGCTCAGTTTGAAGATGATAATGTTCTAATAATAAATGGAGATGAATATAGAATATATCATCCACAAAATGATGAAATTGAAAAAAATCATCCGGAATTCTACTGTGAAGTTACAGCACAAGAATCAGCTGTATGGACAAGCGAACTATTTGATGCAGCAATAAAAGGAAAATATAATATTGTTTTTGAAGGAACAGGCAGAAATGCAAGAATATTAGATACAATAAAAGAAAAAATGCAAGACTATGAAATTATAGTTAGAGGTATGGCTGTTGATGAATTTAATTGTTTAGTTTCAATACTTGATAGATATAAAAAACAAGTCGAAAAAAAAGGAAGTGGCAGATTAGTTGTATCTGATAGATTTTACGAACCATACAATCAGATGCCAAATGTTATAGATATGATAGAAAAATCTGATGTGGTTGATAAAGTTGAAGTATACATGAGAGGAGAAGATCCAGGAGAGCCATCAATAATATATAGTAGTGAAGAAAATGGAAAATATCCTAATGCTAAATGTGCTGTGTTAGAAGGAAGAAAAAAAGATAGATTAAATGCTATTAAAAATCCTCAAAAACAAATTAGTATAATAGATGATTTTTTAGAAGACGGAAATATTACAAAAGAAGAAAAAACGATTTTATCAAGAATAATGGAAATATATAATAATAGTAAAGATAGAGATTTCGAAAAAAAAGAAAATATAGAAAAAAATGAACTTTAACATTAAGTTCATTTTTTTTGAAATAGTTAGACTAAAACATACAAAATCTCTTGTAAAATTAGCAATAATAGTGTAAAATACGAATATATGTAAATACTAACACATGAGGGAGGAAAAAACAAAAAATGAGATTTGTAACAGATGAAGAATCTAAAAAAGAATACAAGAAATTTTTAGAAAAACATGATAGATGTAATTTTCAACAATCGTTAGAATGGGCAAAAGTTAAGGAAGATAATTGGAAACCAGAAGTAATATTAGCAGAAAATGAAGAAAACAATGTAGTTGGTTCGTTATGTGTTTGGATTAGAAAAATGCCCATATTTGGAAATATTATGTATGCATCGAGAGGACCTGTATGTGATATACATGATGAGTCTGTTATGAAACAATTAACTGAGGGAGCAAATGAACTAGCAAAAAAATATAAAGCAATAGTATTAAGAATTGAACCAGATATATTAAAAGATGATAAAGAATTTAGAGAGATTGTAACAAAACTAGGATATAAAATAAAAGATGATGCAAAAGATTTCAAAGATGAAATACAACCAAGATTTGTATTTAGATTAGATATTAAAGATAAAACTGAAGACGAAGTGTTTGCAGGTTTTCATCAAAAGACAAGATATAATGTTAGATTAGCAACAAGAAAAGGAGTTACAGTAAAAGAAGGAACAAGGGAAGATTTAAAAGATTTTCATAACATTATGATTGAAACGGGAAAACGTGATGGATTTATTATTAGGCCATTGAGCTATTTCGAAAAAATGTATGATTGTTTAGCACCAGAGCATATGAAAGTGTTAATGGCATATTATGAAGGAAAGCCTATATCAGGTGTTATTCCAATTTTTTATGGAAATAAAACATGGTATTTATATGGAGCAAGTAGTAATAAACATAGAAACTTAATGCCAAATTATTTATTACAATGGGAAATGATAAAAATGGCATTGAAAAGAAAAGATGATGTATATGATTTCAGAGGAGTATCTGGAGTTGTTGATAAAAATCATCCTCAATATGGATTATATCGTTTCAAAAAGGGGTTTGGAGCAACATTTACAGAATTTATTGGAGAAATATATATACCATATAAACCAATAAAATATAAATTATATAAATTCTCAGAAAAAGCATTTAGAACTTTAAGACAAATAAAAAGTAAGCTAAAAAAATAGTACTAAGAAAGGTTGGTTTTACTGTGAAAAAAGTCATAATTAGTAAATCAGATTTAAGACACAATGTAGAAGCTATAAAAGGATATGCAAAAAAACATGGAAAAGATGATAATGGAAAAGAATTAACAATTATAGCAGTAGTAAAAGCAAATGGATATGGATTAGGATTAGTAGAACTTACCAACTTTTTAATTGATCAAGGAATTGACTTTTTTGCAGTTAGTACAGTTGAAGAAGCTATAGAGCTTAGAAAAGCAGGAATAAAAGAAAAAATCTTAATGTTAGCTTCAACAGCTATTAAAGAAGAAATTGAGTTATTGATTGATAATAATATAATTATAACAATAGGATCACAAGAAGATGCAAAAATAGCTGATGAAATTGCTAAAAATAAGAATAAAAAAGTAAAAGCGCATATAAAAATAGATACAGGGTTTGGTAGATATGGTTTTATATATACTAAGCCAGAAGTAATAGTAAAAACTTTAGAAAATCTTAAAAATATAAAGATAGAAGGAACATTTACTCATTTTTCTCTTGCTTTCTATGAAAAAAGTGATTATACACAAATACAATTTGATAGATTTTTAAGAGTTATAGAAGCATTGAAATTAAATGATATTGAAACAGGAATATTGCATGTATGTAATTCTTCAGCCTTTATAAGATTCCCACATATGCATTTAAATGCTGTAAGAGTAGGTTCAGCATTTACAGGAAGATTACCATTTACAGATAAAGTTGGACTAAAAAAAATAGGTGAATTTGAAACGCAGGTATCTGAGATAAAAACATTACCAAAAAAATTTAATATAAGTTATTCAAATGCATATAAAACCAAGAAAGAAACTCAAGTTGCTATAATTCCATGTGGGTACATAGATGGATATAATATGGAAAAAGGAAATGATATGCTAAGAAAAGTAGACAAGCTAAGAAGATTAAATATATCAATTAAGCAATTGTTTAAAAAAGAAAGTATGTATGTAACTATAAATGGGAAAAAATGTGAAGTTTTAGGAAGAGTTGGAACATTTCATATAACTGTAGATATTACAAATAAAAAAATAAAAATTGGAGATACTGTTAAACTACCAGTAAATCCTATGTATGTGAATAATAGTATACGAAGGGAGTATAAATAATGAATTTTTTTAAAAAAGTAGGTTATTCTATCACAAAAATTGAAAAGTATCCAGTAATGGCAACTGAAGGTACGTGGAGAGCAATTAAATATTTAGCTGGTTTAATAATTATTTTAGCAATAGTTTTTTCATTAGGAGCAGTATACAATATAAATAAATCAGTACAAAATGTAGCAAATTTTATTGAATCAGATATACCAGAATTTTCATTTAAAGAAGGTTCTTTAAAGATTGACGGAGAACAACCAGTAGTAATTGAAAAAGAAAAAAGTGGATTTGATAAAATAATTATTGAAACTAAAGAAGATATAACAGAAGAAAAAATAAATGAATATAAACAAGAAATTGAAGATAAGGGTAATGGTATTTTATTTTTAAAAGATCAAGCTATTATTATAAATCGTGCTTATAATCAAGAAAGTACATATCATTATAGTGATATTTTAAGTCAAGCACAAATACCGACAGAATTTACAAAAGGAGATTTTTTGAATTATGTTCGTGGAAATGATATGTATGGTATTTACTTAGGAATGTTTGTAATGTTATTTATGTATTCATTCATATGGTTCTTAATAGATGCACTATGGTATATAGTTATACTTGCAGCATTAGGATATTTAGTAGCAGTGTTATTAAGAGTTAAAATGCGTTATAGAGCAGTATTTAATATGGCAGTATATTCACTTACATTATCAACTTTATTAAATGTTGTCTATAATATTGTAAGAATATTTACAACATTTGAAGTGACATACTTCCAAGTTATGTATCTTGCAGTAGCATTTATCTATTTAATTGCAGCAATATTTATAACAAGAATTGATTTAATGAAAACTCAAGAAGAATTAACAAAAATCAAAGAAGTTCAAAAAGAAGTAAAAAAACAGATGGATGAAGAAAACGAAAAAAAGAAGAAAGAAGAAAAAGATAAAACAAAAGATAATAAAGATAATAAAGACAAATCAAAAGATGAAACAAAAGATAAAGAAACTAAAAAAAGAAAAACAAAAGATAACAAAGATGGAGAAGAAGGAGAGCCAGAAGGTTCTAATGTATAAAAACAGAAAG
>CANQQC010000049.1 GCA_947625925.1 uncultured Clostridia bacterium
CCCTTCTTTTTCACCAAATCCCAAATCTACAAAAGCTCCAAAATTCATAAGTCTTGTAACTGTTCCGTAGTAAATTCCTCCTACTTCAACTTCCCTTACTATATCTTCTATCATTTCTAAAGCTTTTTTAGCATTAGATTCTTCTTGTGAGTATATAAATACTTGTCCATCATCTTCAATGTCTATTTTTACTCCTGTTTCATCTATTATTTTATTTATTACTTTTCCACCTGTTCCAATAACGTCTTTTATTTTTTCAGGATCAATTGTAATTGTTACAATTCTAGGTGCATATTTTGAAACTTCAGGTCTTGGTTCACTTATAACTGGTGCCATAATATCATCTAATATGTGTTTTCTTGCTTTTTCAGTTCTTTCAAAAGCTTCAGCTATAACATCATAAGATAATCCATCAACTTTTATATCTACTTGGATTGCAGTAATTCCTTTTTTTGTTCCTCCTACTTTAAAGTCCATATCTCCAAAAAAGTCTTCCAATCCTTGTATATCAAGTAACATTAAATAATCATTTTCATCTTCAGGATTTGTAATTAAACCAGTTGAAATTCCTGCAACAGGTCTTTTAATTGGCACTCCTGCATCCATTAAAGCAAGAGTACTTCCACATATACTTGCTTGTGATGTAGATCCATTTGAAGAAAGAACTTCTGAAACTACTCTTATAGCATATGGAAAATCTTCTTTTGAAGGTAAAACTGGTACTAATGCTTTTTCAGCTAAAGCTCCATGTCCAACTTCTCTTCTTCCTGGTCCTCTTGATGGTCTTGCTTCTCCTACACTATATGCTGGGAAGTTGTAATGATGGATATATCTTTTAGATTCTTCCATATCTATTCCATCTAATTTTTGTTCTTCAGAAATCATTCCTAATGTTGCAACAGACATAACTTGTGTTTGTCCTCTTGTAAATAACGCACTACCATGTGTACGTGGCAATAAACCAACTTCACATGATAATGGTCTTATTTCATCTAAAGCTCTTCCATCAACTCTTTTATGTTCATAGAATATCAAATCTCTAACACATTGTTTTTCAACTTTATATATAGCTTCTCCTAAGTCTCCTTTATGTTCAGTAGCTACATCTTCACCATATTTTTCTGTATAATCATTTACTATTTTTTCTGTTAATGCACTTATATTATTATCTCTTGTAGTTTTATCTTCTTCTTGAACCGCCAATTTCATTTCGTCTGTATAGTTTTCTTTTACAAAATCATATACATCTTCATCAACTGCAAATGATTTATATTCAAATTTAGGTTTTCCAATTTCTGCTTTCATTTGAGATATAAATTTACATATCTTTTTAATTTCTTCATGCGCTTTTTTTATAGCTTCTAACATTACTTCATTAGATACTTCGTTTGCTCCAGCTTCAATCATAGTTATTTTTTCTTCTGTTGCTGCTACAGTTAAATTCAAATCAGATATTTCTCTTTGAGCTTCATCTGGATTTATTATTATTTCATTATTAACTAAACCAACATTAACAGCTGCTGTTGGTCCTCCAAAAGGAATATCTGAAATAGATAATGCAGCAGAAGCTCCAATCATTGCTGCAACTTCAGGTGAATTATCTTGATCAACACATAAAACTGTTGCAACTACACATACATCATTTCTAAAATCTTTTGGAAATAAAGGTCTTAGAGGTCTATCAATAGCTCTTGATGTTAGTACAGCCTTGTCAGTTGGTTTACCTTCTCTTTTCATAAAACTTCCTGGTATTTTACCTACTGAGTATAGTTTTTCTTCAAAATCCACTGATAATGGGAAGAAATCTATTCCTTCTCTTGGCTCTTTTGAAGCTGTTACATTTACTATAACAACTGTATCTCCATATCTTACCAACACAGATCCATTAGCTAATCCAGCTAATTTTCCAGTTTCTAACGTAATTTTTTTACCTGCTAATTCTGTTTCATAAACTTTTAACATACTTTTTTCTCCTCACTTTTCTTAATATTTACACCTATTTATTTTATTAAGATTTAATTGTTAGTTGGTAACCTCTATAATGTTTTACTTTTCACAAAACATTATACAAGCTACTATCTAACATTTTATAAATCTTAATAAACTTTATAAAAAGCCCATACCAAATAAGCATAGGCTCTTTATTTTTTATTATTTTCTTAATCCTAGTTTTTCAACGATTTCTCTATATCTATTTATGTCTTTCTTTGTTAAGTAGTTTAATAGATTTCTTCTTTTTCCAACCATCTTTAAAAGACCTCTTCTTGAGTGATTGTCTTTCTTGTGAACTTTAAGATGTTCTGTTAATTCATTGATTCTTTCAGTTAAAAGAGCTATTTGTACTTCTGGTGAACCTGTATCATTTTCTTCTCTTTTATATGTATCAATGATTTCTTGTTTTCTTTCCTTTGTCATTTATATACACCTCCTATATTTTTTATTCCTTTAACCGAACTTACGACTAGGTGTTAATCGATAAGCTAAGTAAAAGGTAATTGAACATATGTATTATACATTATTTATTGACAAAATTCAAGTGTTTTAGTATTTTTATTTATTTTTTATTCCAAAATTTATTAGTTTATCTAATAATTCTGAATAAGAAATTCCTACTGCTTCAAAAAGTTTAGGATACATACTTATTTTTGTAAAACCTGGCATTGTATTTATCTCATTTATATAGATTTTATTAGTTCCTTCTTCCACAAAGAAATCAACTCTTGATAATCCTTTTCCATCAATAGCTTTAAATGCTTTAACTGCAAGTTTTCTTATTTCTTCTATTATATTATCTGAAATATCAGCTGGTATTAAGGTTTTTGATTCAGGCATATTGTATTTTGCATCATAACTATAAAAAGTTTCAGCTGCTTGAATTTCACCAACTGTTGAAGCTAAAACTTCTTCATTACCAAGGACAGCACATTCCACTTCTTTTCCTATTATTCCTTGTTCTACTAATATTTTATTATCATATTTAGCAGCATTTTGAATAGCTCCTTTTAGTTCATCTTTATTTGTTACTCTAGTTACTCCAACAGATGAACCTGAACATGAAGGTTTAACAAACATTGGAAATTTCAACTTTTCAATTATTTTTTCAATATTTAAATTTTCCTCTTCAAAATTATCACTAATCATTTTGAAATCATTATCAATAACTTTAATATAAATGTATGGTGTCTGATTAAGTCCAGCTTTTTCAAATATTATTTTGGTATATACCTTATCCATTCCAACACTTGATGCAAGAACTCCACATCCTACATATGGTATTCCAAACATTTCAAACATACCTTGTATTGTTCCATCTTCTCCACCTTTTCCATGTAATACTGGAAATACAACATCAAACTGTTTTAGTACTTCTAAAATATTATGTATTTCTTTTTTCTTTTCAGCACTTTCATACCATTTTCCATTTTTATCTATGTACATCTTTTGTATTTCATATTTTTCTTTATCAAGATTATCAATTACTGATTTAGCAGACATTTGTGATACTTCATTTTCAGTTGAAACACCTCCGTATATAACACCTAATTTCATCATTTTAATCACACTCCTTAAATATTAATTTATATATTTATTACATGTTCATCAAAAAACACTTTTGTAATTAATTTAAATTGACTTAATGCTTCATCTTTTAATTTAAATGAATATATTTTTTTAGGTGGGGCCATTAGCGTATATTTTATAGCCTTTATAGCTCCATCATTTATTTCTATTGCAGACTTATCTAATTTTCCGCAAGTTTCACATTTAAAACCATTATCTTTTATACTAAAATATTTTATTTTCTCTTCTTCTTTTTCTTTACAATTAACACATCCGTTAATCATTGGTGTAAAGCCTAATATTGATGATAGTCTTAGTTTAAATACACTTATAACAAATGATAAATCCATATCTGTTTCTGAAATTGTATATAAAGTATTTAAGTATAATTGTAATATTTTATAGCAATTTTGATTTTCATTTGTAACATCTTGTACGATTTTATTTATTTTCATAGCATATTCTAGCTTGTCTAAATCGCATCTTAAATTATAAAAGACTTCAATTGGTTCACATGAATTTATATGATAAGTATTTGTTCCTTTATACATTAAATATTCACCAAAACAAAATAATTGTGTTCCTGCTAAAAGTGCACTTTTAGGTCTTCTTGCACCTTTAGCAACACATGATATTTTTCCGGTTTCCTGCTGTTAGCATTGTTAACATTTTATCAAAATCTCCTAGATTGTTTTCTGCTAAAATTACTCCTTTTAATTTTACATTTGCCATCTATTTTTAGCTCCTTATATTTCTCTTTGTGTATCATTATTTAACTTGTTTAACTCATTTAAGTTTTTATTTTGTTCTTCCTGCTTTAATATATTGTTTTCTATATTTTCTATTTGTTTGAATTCTAAAAAAGAATTTATATCTCCTGTATTTTTAAATGTGTCCCATGCTATTTTTTTTATCATAAGTCTCACTTCCTTTGCTTACTTTTATTAGTATCTTTTGTAAATTGTTATATAATTATTCTTTTTTTTAGTATTTTTTTAAGTTAATTTAAATTTATTAACTATGCTATCATTTTCTTGCCAATCTTCCTTTACCTTTACCCATGTTTTTAGATTTATTTTTAATCCAAAATTCTTTTCCATTTCAATTCTAGCAGCTCTTCCAATTCTTTTTAGCATTTCTCCGTTTTTACCTATTATTATCCCTTTATGTGACTTTCTTAAACAATAAATATTTGCTTCTATATCATAAATTTCTTCGCCTTTTTTATTTTTTCTTAAATTCATTTTTTCAACTTCTATATATATTCCATGTGGTACTTCTTGATCTAATAATTGAAGTGCTTTTTCCCTTATTGTTTCTTCAGCAAGTTGTCTTAATGTTTGATCAGTATATTCTTCTATATTATAATATGCTGGACCTTCTTTAAGGTTCTTTTCTATTTCATCTAAAATTGTTTCTTTATATTTATTTTGTGTTGCTGATATTGGTATAACTGCTTCAAACTCATACTCTTTACTATATATTTCTATTAAATTAAGTAATTTATCTTTTTTTACTAAATCTATTTTATTTATTATTAAAATTGTCTTTCTTTTTGCTTCTTTTATTTTATCTAAAATCATCTGATCGCCTTTACCTATATCTTTACTTGTTGCTTCAATTAAAAATAGTACAAGATCAGCATCTGGTATTGTAGCAAAAGATGTTTCCACCATTGTTTTATTTAATTTTGTTTTTGGTTTATGTATTCCAGGTGTATCTATAAATATTATTTGTGAATTTTCTCTATTTACTATTCCTTTTATCGCTGTTCTAGTTGTTTGTACTTTATTTGCCATAGCCGCTACTTTTTCTCCAACTAAATTATTAATTAGCGTTGATTTTCCTACATTTGTTCTTCCTACAATTGCAACAAATCCTGATTTAAATTCTTCCATCTTTTATTTCCTTTCTATATGTTCATATTATACACCAAATTAGTGCTAAAGTTATATATTTTTTAAAATTTTATCTATTTTTATTATAAAAAATAGATAAACATATAAAAATGCTTATCTATTTTGTTCATCAATATCCATATCTCTACATATACAATCTTTAATTACATATAAAAAATCTTCTTTTCCATAATAAAAATCTTCCAATTGATACTTTTCTTGTTCTGAATCTATCAACAGTTCTTTATAACTTTTACCTGATGCAAATTCTACTGGAATAATATTTCCAGTTTTAGTTCTAATGCGAAACATTTTATTTATTAGATCTAATTGCATTTCTCTACGTTCTTCAAAAGAATCTATCATTTCTTCTATCAATTCTATAATTTCATTTTCGCCAAATTCTCTAATAACTTTATCATATTCTTCTTCTGTTATACATTCAAAAGTTCTAAAGATAATATCATAATACATTTCTTTTGAATCTCGAATAAGTTTTTGTTTTTTATCTTCTTCTAAGAAATCAATCCTAGATAAAAAATTCAATTCACTTTTCATATTACTTATCACTTCACTTGTTGTCTTTCTTGTAAAATCTTCATTATATTCTTTAAGCAAAATAGGAGCAATATCAAAAATGTTTTTAATTTTTTCTTTACATACTAAAAATTCAACTAAATGATCAGTTATTTCTTCTTTATATCCTATAACATTTATTGGTTTTCCATTCTCATCTAAAGCACTATAACGATATTTAGAAGTATTGAACTTTGACTTATATAAAGTATTGGCTTGTGAAAAAAAATCATCCTCACCAAGAATTTCTTGAAAGAGTTTAGAAGCTGATTCGTTTGCATCATTTTCTATTGCTGAATCTTTATAATTGTTTTCATAAAATTTATTTATAAAACAATTAACAGCATAATCTTTTGAAAACGTCATTGCTTCTCTACTACTTATGCAATATCTTGTCATTAAATATTGTTTATAGTGTCTCATTTCATGAAGTAAGCTAAATAAAATATGTTGTGCATTTTCCAATCTTATATCTTCATCTTCAACTTTAAGCCCTTCTAAAAGATAATTTATATCTAAATCTATATGTGGCTTTCCTTCAAAATCACATACAAATCCACCAACTTGTCTTCTATTATCTCCAAATCTTTTAGCTTCTTTTTCATTATATCCTTGAGATAAAAAGTATAATCCTATATCATTATTTTCAATGTCATAAGGCTTTTCTTCATTAAATTTTAATCCTAATTCCATATTATCTAGTTCTAATTTAAATACTTTTGTTAAAGTATTTAATAACAACGATATAGCTTCTTTGTTATTTTCTTCGTATTTATTATTTTTAAAATATTCAAGATATTTTTTAACTTCTTTTTTTTCAATTTCTCTACGTTCTTCTATAGTCATTACTTAACATTCTTCTTTCTTTTAATTTCATTATATATTTCTTCAATCATTTTTTCACTTTCATCACTATAATATGATTCTTGAAGTTTTAAAAAGTTTTCGATATTTTTTTTAGCTTGTTCCTTTGTCATAAATTAACCTCCTCATTATAACATGTTTTATAGTATATCATATCTTTTACTTTTTTACAATTAAATGTTTTTGTTTTTTATGTAACTCTCTTTGAATTCTTCTGATAATATATCCATAGAAATACTATCATAATATTTTCCATTTACATATTTACATTTTCTTCTTGCTCCAATTTTTTTGAATCCACATTTTTCATAACATTTTATAGCTCTTTGATTAAATCCCATTACATCTAATTTTATATTATTTAGATTTAAATAGTTAAATCCATAGTCTAATATTAAATTGATAGCTTCTTTTCCATATCCTTTATCTCTATATTGCTTATCTCCAATAAATATTCCAAGTGTTCCGCTTCTATCAACATGATTTATATTTTCAATACTAACAGTTCCTATTAACATATCTTTATCCAAAGTCACAATTGCAAAGGTTGCTTCTGGACTTGAATTAGATTCCAAAAACTCTTTTTCTCCTGTCAAAGTTATAAGCATTGAACTTCTTCCAAGATAGTCTGTTGTCTCAAAATCATTTAACCATTCAGTAAATTGTTCAACATCTTCTGAATTTCTTGGAGATAAATAAATTCTTTCTCCTAATAATTTTTTAAAATATTTTTTCATAATATCAACCTTCCTTTTCACAAATATATAGTACATGTCCACTATATCCAATCAAATCTTTTCTTTCACAATTTTTTATATGATAATCTACATAACTATTAAATTCCTCATCATTTAATGAATTTATACTCTCAGATAAAATTTGTGATACACCATCTGTTGCAACATCATTCAATTTATTCACATTATATCTATCCATCATTTTTTGAAAATCACTAACCTTGTATGTTGCAAATACTTCCTCTTTTAGTTTTGGAATATTCCAATTTTCATCACACAAATCTTGTAATCTTCTTATATTTCCACTTTTAATTCCATATTTCAAAACTACTGAATCATCAGTAATATATGCAAAAAATATTTTTCCCTTAGGTTTAGTTACTCTAATTGCTTCTTTTATAGCTTGATCTATTTCATCTTCATCATACAAATGATACATTGGACCTAGTACTAGTGTAATATCAAACGTATTATCATAATACATTTCTAAATTTAATGCATTACCTTGAATTGCTTTAATGTCCATATCTTCTGTTATTTTACTTTTTAGTTCTTCTAGATTTTTTTTGACTAATTCTATTGCATCAACTTTATATCCTTCTTTTGCATAATGTAGACAGTATCTTCCTGTACCAGCTCCAATTTCTAAAATTCTATCATCTTTTTTTAAATAATTATCTATATATGTAGTTGTTGTTATATATTCAATTTTATGAGCTTTATCTTTTATAAGTCTTGAGTCTTCATCATAGTTATTATAGTAATTATTTAATATATCATCCACTTCTCTCATTTTTATAACTCCTTTAAAGTATTTGTTTTAAGTATTTATTTGTAAATTGCTCAACTCGTTTTTCTTTTCCTCTTAGCTTATCCATTAGTCTTTTAGTTATTTTATATGCTTCTTCATATTCTTCATTTGTCATTTCCTTATTCTTATATGCTTCTTCAAATTCATCTTCATCTAATAAAACTATTGATCCATCAGGTCTTAGTACTATATCTAAATACATATCATCTTCATAAGGAACATTATTTTCCTTTCCTATACTTCTTGCTATATCAAAATACCATTCTACTATTTTATTGTTTTCATCATATATACTAGTTAATCTTACTCTTGAATTATAATCATAAAATTCTAGCCATTTATAGTTATTGTCATATAAGTATGAACCATTACATAAAACAAATGGTTTCTTTGTTTTTATAAAATGATTTAAGTAAATATCTCCTATAAAATCTTTTTCATTTATTGATTTTATTTTTTGTTTTAATTCTTCAACATCTTTAAATTTATTTTTTACATCATTTGCATATTTCTTTTTTAAACTTATCCAATATCTCTTTATTGGTAAACCTGTTTCATCTTCAATTATAATATTTTCTAATTTTGCTCCACATTTTTCCATTACTTTCCAAGATCCTATATTTCCTTCATATGATGCAAGTAAAAGTCTTTTTAAATTTTTCTTTTTTGCTTCTTGTATTACTAATTTAAGAAGCTTTGTTGCATATCCTTTTTTTCTTTCATAAGGCCTTATTCCATATCCAACATGTCCCCATGTTTTTAATCCTTCTTGAGTTAAATAATGTCTTAAATTTGCTGCTCCTAATAACTTATTTTCTTTATTCTCATATAACCAATATGTAGTTGATGAGGCATAGCCATCTAAGTTTTTTCCTTGTTCTACTTCTTCTATTCTTTTAATCATTTCTTCAAAAAGTTCAATTTTATGATATTTAAGGCTCAAGGGCCATGGCGATATTCTTGATCCTTCCATAATCCATTCATCCATCATTTCTTTATATTGATTATAATATTTTATATCTGGTTTTACTAATTTTAACATCTTTTAATACCTCTAATTTTATTTATTCAACATATTATATACTTCTTTTATATCATATAAATATGATACTTCTTTATATTTTTTATCACCTATTTCGATATATTTTTCTGAATAATATTTTCCACCCATTGCTTCATAAAATTTTCTTGAAGGAAAATTTTCTTTAAGACACCATATAATCATTTGCTTTTTTCCTAAATTATTAAACTCATTTACTATATATTTAAATAATTGTTTTCCAATTCCTTTTCTTTTTTCCTCTGGTTTCAAATATAAAGCACATATCTCACAATCTACACTTTCGATTTCTTCTAAATATCTATTATCATATGTATATCTACAAAA
>CANQQC010000050.1 GCA_947625925.1 uncultured Clostridia bacterium
AGTAGCAAGAACAGCAAAACAAGAAAAAGAAGAAAAATTTATTGCAACAGTAGCTTGTAAAGCAGCGGTAAAAGCACATATGGCTTTGGATGAAAAAGAAGTAGATGCATTGATGCAAAAATTATTGCGTTTACCAAATCCATTTACTTGTCCACATGGAAGACCAACTGCTATAAAGATGACGCAGTATGATATAGAGAGAAAATTCTCAAGAAAATAATGAAGGAGAATATAAATGGCATTTATCATTTTAGTAACAATTATTCTATTTTTAGTATTGTTTGGATGGACATGGAGTAACATGATAGGAATAGAACAAAATAAAAAAATAGCATATATATTTATATCTACAATTATTATGTTTTGTATAACTTTTGTTATATTTACTATCTCAAAAACAGGAGTAAAATACGAAAATGAAAACATGGTTGTTCCAATTAGAAATTTGTTAGTAAGTGTGTTTACAGCATTTAATGGTTATATTGTAATACAATATATTGCAAAAGTTTTAGGAAAATTAAATGAAGAAGAAATAGAATTAAGTGAGGCTAAAAGAAGGATAATAAAAATATTAGTTATATTTTTAGTTATTGCAGTTATAGAATGTTGGTATTTGAAACATATACAAAATGGAATTTTAGGAGTATATAATCTAAATAGATAGACAAAAAGGAGTATTATTAAATATGGAAAAACAAAAAGTTATTGTTATATGTGGTCCAACAGCTTCTGGAAAAACAGCTTTATCAGTTGAGTTAGCAAAAAAAATAAATGGTGAAATAATTTCTGCAGATTCTATGCAAATATATAAAGATATGAATATAGGAACAGCAAAACCAACTATAAGAGAAATGCAAGGAATTAAACATTATTTAATAGATTTTGTTTTACCAAATCAAAGATTTAGTGTTGCAGAGTTTAAGCAAAAAGCTAAAATTGCAATAAAAGAAATTTTAGAAAAAGGAAAAACACCAATAGTAGTTGGTGGAACAGGTATGTATGTTGATAGCCTTATTTATGAAATAGAATACCCTAAGATAAATTTTGATGAACAATATAGAAAAAGATTAGAAAAAGAAGTAGAAGAAAAAGGATTAGAACAATTATATAAAAGAGCATGTGAAATTGATGAAGAAGCAATGAAAAAAATAAGTCCTAATGATCAAAAAAGAATTTTAAGAGTTTTAGAAATTTATCAAGCAACGGGAAAGACTAAAACACAACAAGAAATTGAATCTAGAAAAAAAGAAGTAGAATTTGATTATCATGTTTATGCAATAAATTGGGAAAGATCAGCTTTATATGATAGGATAAATAAAAGAGTTGATATTATGATAGAAGATGGACTTATACAAGAAGTAGAAGAAATACTAAAAAAATATAAGGAATTTCCAACAGCAATGCAAGGACTTGGATACAAAGAAGTTGTTGAATATCTTGATGGAACAATATCAAAAGAAGAAATGATAGAAAAGATAAAACAAGAAACAAGAAGATATGCAAAAAGACAAATAACTTGGTTTAGAAAAAATAAAGAAACTATATGGTTAAATGGAGAGAACAAAATGCAAAATAATATAGATATTATTTTGGAGGGAATGAATTGAGCAAAAAAGCAGTTAAGAAAAATATAAAAAAAAGAAAGCTAAAAATAAATAAAAAAAGAATAGTATTTGCTATTTTTATTGTAACAAGTTTATATATTTGCTACACCGTTTTCTTACTTATAAAACAACCAACAGACACATTTACAATTGAACAAGGAGAAGTGTATCAAGAAGAAACAGACATTGGGTATATGATTCGAAATGAACAAGTTATTAAAGGCGAAAATTATGCAAACGGAATGGAAAAGATAAAAGCTGAAGGTGAGAAGACGGCTAAAGGAGAATCAATTTTTAGATACTATAGTAAAAACGAAGAAAAATTAAAAAAACAAATTGAAGATTTAGATACAAAAATACAAGATGTGATGGCAAGTGAAACAGGAATTTATTCATCAGATATGAAAATAATAGAAAATCAAATAGATGAAAAAGTGAAAGAAATAAGAAATATAGTTGATGTTTCAAAACTTGAAGAAGAGAAAAAAGAAATTGATGAATTAGTTACAAAAAAAGCAAAAATTGCAGGAGATTTAAGCCCAAAAGGGTCATATTTAAATCAATTGATTGCTGAAAGAAGCAAATATGAAAGTGAATTAAATTCAGGAGCAGAATATATAAAAGCTACAGAAAGTGGTATTGTTTCATATCGTGTAGATGGACTAGAAGATAAACTTACACCTAATAATTTCTCAGAGCTGACAAAAAAATATTTAGAAGAATTGGATTTAAAAACGGGAAAGATTGTTGCTACTAATGAAGAAGAAGGAAAGATAATAGATGCATTTACATGTTATATAGCGACAATATCTAATTCTCAAGAAGCAAAAAAAGCGAAAGTTGGAGATAAAGTAAAAATAAGATTATCAAATAATATTGAAATAACAGCACAAATAAATTATTTAGCTAAGCAAGAAGATGAAAGTATGCTAATTATATTAAAATTTAATGAGCAAATCAGTGAACTTTCAAATTATAGAAAAATCTCATTTGATTTAATTTGGTGGGAATACCAAGGATTAAAAGTCCCAAATCAAGCTATAGCAAAAGAAAATGATTTAGATTATGTTGTAAGGAATAGAGCAGGATATCTAGATAAAAATTTAATAAAAATAATTAAGAAAAATGATGATTATTCTATAATAACACCTTATTCTACTGAAGAACTTAAGGAGCTAGGACTTACAGAAAAAGAAATAAATTCATATAAGAAAATATCAATTTATGATGAAATTTTATTATACCCAGACTTAAGCAGAATTGACTAATGTTACACTAATATTACACTAATATTAAGAAAGTGTGACATTAAGAAAAAGTATTGACAATTACTCAAAAAAAGTAGATACTAGTATATATAAAATACAAAGGAAATAATTAGGAGGTTTTTTATTATGTCAGCATTAATGGATAAAGTGTTTGATTTTTTCGGAGGGGATTCAGTAGAAGCAGAAGATTATGATGAAGTCTATGATTATGATGAAGAAGAAGAAACAGTAGAGGATAATAGAAAATTCTTTGGAAATAGAAAATCAAAAGAAAAAGTTGTAGCTATGCCACAATCACAAACTAATGCTATAAAAATGGTTATATCTCAACCAACTACTTTTGAACAATCAGATGAAATTTGTAGTTTTTTGAAAGAGAAAAAGTCTGTAATTGTTAATTTAGAATATGTAAATAAAGACGTTGCAAGACGTATTGTTGACTTTATTAGTGGAGGAGTATACTCATTAGACGGATACATTCAAAAAGTATCAAATTCAATATTTTTAGTTGCACCATCTAATTACCAAATTACTAATGAAATGGCTAGAGAGGAAATGAAAAGCAAATTATCTGTTTCATGGTTAAAAAACAATGGGATTTCTAACTAGGTTAATGGATTCTTGTGCTTTGAGTGAGGAGGAAGGAAATGATTACACCATTAGATATAGAAAATAAAAAGTTCTCAAAACAATTAATGAATGGATATAGTGTTGATGAAGTTGATGATTTCTTAGATGAAGTAACAGTAGATTATACAAAAAACTATAAAGAAGTTATGAAACTAAAAAAAGAAATTTCAGAAATTAGCGCAAGTCTAGAACATTATAAAGCAATAGAAGAAACATTACAAAATACATTAGTAATGGCGCAAACAACTGCAGAGGATGTTAAAAATGTTGCAAAACAAAAAGCAGATCAAATTATAAGTGAAGCAAAAAATTCTGCAGAAAAAGAGTTAGAAAGTTTAAAATCTGAATTAAGTACATTGAATAAAGAAAAAGATGAAATAAAAAAACAATTTGATATATATAAAGCTAAAATGGAATCACTTTTAATTTCTCAATTAGAACTTTTAAAAGATATGAATAAATAAAAAAAGACTACTTCAAAGTAGTTTTTTTTTATTGTTTAATAATTAAGCTTAAAATAATGTCAAATAATTTATAAATAATATACTTTTTTTCTTATATAATAATGTTTATTACAGAATTATTAAATGTATATTACAATTATGTTAATGCTATTGACATTAGTAAAAAAAAGGATAAAATAGAAATATAAGGAATTGTTAAAATGAGAATAATTAGTGGAAAAGCAAAAGGAACAAATTTATATACTTTAAAAGGTGATCAGACTAGACCTACTTCTGACAGAGCCAAAGAAGCGTTATTTAATATAATTGGTAATGATATTTTAGATACAAACTTTTTGGACTTGTTTGCTGGAAGTGGAGCTATTGGTTTGGAAGCCGCAAGTCGTGGCGCTAAAAAAGTAATACTTTCTGATTGCTCAAAAGAAGCAATAGATATCATAAGAAAAAATGCTAAAAAAATGCACTTTGAACAAGAGGTTATGATATATAAATTAAATTATGAAGAAACTTTGAAAACAAAAGTAAGAGAAAAGCAAGATTATATTTTTTTAGATCCACCATACCAATCAAATTATTTATATAAAGCAATTCAAATAATAATAGATAATGATTTATTACAAGATGAAGGTACAATAATTGCTGAAACTGATAGAGTTGATGAAATTGAAAAGCAGTTAGAAAATCTAAATATAAATGTAGTCGATATAAGAAAATATGGAAGAAACCATTTCCTATTTTTAAAAAAGTTGTCTGAATAGAAAGGGGCAAGACATGGAAATATTCACATTACTAGAAACGCTTGAAGATTTGCTAGAAGGAAGCAGAAACCTACCATTTACTTCAAAAGCGATAGTAAATAAAGAAGAAATGCTAGATTTAATTAAAGAAATAAGAATAAAAATGCCTGATGAGTTAAAACAAGCTAAATGGATTAAAGAAGAAAGACAAAGAATTTTAGTTGAAGCACAAAAGGAAGCTGAAGGCGTTGTTAAAGAAGCTGAAAATAGAATTATTGCCATGATAGATGAACATGAGATAACAAGAAAAGCTTATGATCAAAAAGCAGAAATAATTGAAACAGCAAATGAAATGTCAAGGGAGATTTCTAAAGGTACAAAAGACTATGCAGATAGTTTATTAGAAAATACTGAAAATGTTTTAAATGAGACATTAGGAAAATTAGAAACAAATATAAATGAGGCCTTAAAATTGATGGAAATATCATTAGAAGATACAATTAAAACAATTCAAACAAGTAGGAAAGAATTAAAATAAAGGAAAGTATGGACATTCTTCTAAGGATGTCCAATTTTACTAACAAGGATGGTAGAAAATATGTCAAAGGGAAAAAGAACTTATAAAAAGAAAAAACAGACTGCAACAAAAATAGATATGATGATAGCAGGATTGATTATATTAAGTATTTTGTTAGCAGTTCTCATATATTCTAAATCAGGATTTATAGGAAAACAACTTAATGAAGTTTTAGGGGGAATGCTTGGAATTATGGAGTATATTCTTCCTATTGGAACTTTTATACTTGGAGTAAGAATTGCTTGTGATAATAAAGAAAATATTTCAGCTAAATTAGTATTATTCTTGGTAATGCTAATTAGCTTTTCAGTGGTTTTCAGTGTATTCCAAATTTCATTTGGAGAATTAAATACTACTAAAAACATATCAGAGATTGCAAAAGATGCATATCAAATAGGTATATTGGCAAAAGGTGGGGGAGCTCTTGGAGCTATAATTGCTGTTCCACTTGTTAATTTATTAGGAAAAGTTGGAGCAATAATACTTTGTATAGGTGTAGCTATTTTATTGATAATATTTACATTTGGAATAAATACATCAGAAATTATAAGTTCAAATGTTGATAAGATTAAAGAAAAAAGAGACGAAAAGAAAGAACGTAGAAAACAATATAAGATGGAATTGATTCAAGATGATGAGATTCAAAAATCACAAAATAGAAATAGAACAAAAGCTAAGAAAATTTTTGATCAAATAAATAATAATCCTAAAGACGATTTGATGGAAAATCAAATAAAAATTAATTTTGGAGGGGCAGCCCTAGATATTGAAAAAGCTAATGAAGAAAAATTATCAAACATTCGAAATAAGACATCTAAGAAGTCTATGCGAAAAGAAGATATGCAACCAGATGTAATAGAAGCTAATTTATTTAGTACTGTAGAAAAAGAAAAAGAAAGTAATACAAAAGAAGTATTACAATTAGAACATACAATAGCTGTAGAAGATGAAAATTACGAATCTCCACCAATAGAAATATTAAGCAAAGGAACAAAAAAAGCACTAAAAGGTGGAACAAAAGCGCTAACAAATACAGCATCTAAATTACAAAAAACTTTATATAGCTTTGGTGTATCAGCTAAAGTAGAAAATGTATCTGTTGGACCTGCAATTACAAGATATGAATTGAAACCAGCACAAGGAGTAAGGGTTAGTAAAATTGCTAATTTAGCTGATGATATAGCATTAAATTTAGCTGCAGAAACAATACGTATTGAAGCTCCAATTCCTGGAAAACAAGCCGTGGGAATTGAAGTACCAAATAAAGAAAGACAAGCTGTACACTTAAGAGAAGTATTAGAAAGTGATAAATATAGGGAATGCGACTCAAAAACTGCAGTTGCATTAGGAAAAGATGTAGCTGGTGAAACAGAAATAGCAGATATTGCAAAGATGCCACATGTACTAATAGCTGGTTCAACAGGTTCAGGAAAAAGTGTTTGTGTAAATACAATAATCACAAGTATAATATATAAATCAAAACCAAACGAAGTAAAGTTTGTTATGATTGATCCAAAAGTTGTTGAATTATCTGTATATAACGGAATACCACATTTGTTAATACCTGTTGTAACAGATCCTAAAAAAGCAGCTGGAGCTTTAGCTTGGGCTGTACAAGAGATGGAAAACAGATATAGTTTATTTGCTAAAAAAGGTGTAAGAGACTTAAAAGGATATAATAATGTAATTGACAAAAAAGAAAAGGGAGTTGGAAAACTACCAAAGATTATAATTATTATAGATGAGTTAGCAGATTTGATGATGGTTGCTAAAAATGATGTAGAAGATGCAATATGTAGATTGGCTCAAAAGGCTAGAGCTGCTGGAATGCATCTTGTTATAGCAACACAAAGACCATCTGTTGATGTAATAACAGGACTAATAAAAGCAAATGTACCATCAAGAATTGCATTTGCAGTATCATCTCAGGTTGATTCAAGAACAATCTTAGATTCAGTAGGAGCTGAAAAACTTCTTGGAAAAGGAGATATGTTGTTCTTCCCATCAGGAGCTCCAAAACCTTCTAGAGTTCAAGGTGCTTTTGTATCAGATGATGAAGTAGAAAAAATCGTAGATTTCTTAAAATCAAATGGAGAAGCTACATATAGTGAAGATATAATCGAAAGTATTGAAAATAGTGGAAAAACAGAAAAAGAATTAGCACAAGAACAAGCAAAAGATGATGATACAGATTCATTATTAGAAGAAGCAATAGAAACTGTTGTTGAGACAGGACAAGCTTCAACATCATTTATACAAAGAAGATTTAAAGTGGGTTATGCAAGAGCTGGAAGAATTATAGATCAAATGGAAGAAAGAGGAATTATTTCAGGATATCAAGGAAGTAAACCTAGACAAGTTTTAATGACACTTGAAAGATTAAATGAATTAAGAATGTCAACAAACAAAACAAATGAAGATGTAGACTAATAGATTGTAAATAAAAAACAATGGAGGTCTAAAATTGCAAAAGAAAAAAGAAAATTTGTTAGGAAAAATAGTTAAAAAAAATTATAATAACAAATTAGAAGGAGTGCTTGAACATAAACAGTTTTCAGAACATACTAAAAGCCTTCTTCTTAGTATGTTGTACAAAATTGAGGGAGCATATTCTGATTATGAAAAAGTAAAAAGAAATGTTGAAACAAAAGATGAATATATTGAAAATATAATTTCAATAATTGATACAAAATGCAAACTTATAGATGTAATAAATCCAAGTTCACCAAGAAGTGCCGAACTTGGAAGAAGAACATTTATAATAAATAAAAGAAATAAAACAATAAAATGTTATCCAGTTGAAAGAAAGATACTATATGCAATATCTAAATTATCAAAAAAAGATTTAATTGTAGATGAAAACAAATATGATATATTAGCAAAACCTATATCAGATTTAATAAATATAGGAAACAATATAAATACAGTTGAACCATTAAGAGATTTTAATGGATATTCATGGACTACAATATCAAGGGAAATAGAAAGTATTGAATATAACATTATTTATCAAAATTTAAGAATGCTTGTTGGATATCAACTTTTAGATGATTGGATAAAAAGTAAGAGTTTAAAATTAGATTATTTAGAAATATTAAATAATAGATTAAAAGATGCTTATGGAGAAAAAAATACAAATAAGATAATACAGTTGATTTCAGAATTAGCAATACTATTAGAAATTAAATTTAATGAAAAGCAAAAAAATGTATTATTAAAAGATAGCAAAGAAATACTAGAACAGCTAGAAAATATAGATAATAAAAAACAATTTATTACACATATATCTGAGAAGAAAAAACAATTAAATGAAAATATTAGAAGAATAGATACAATGTTAAATAATCCAAAGATATTAGAGCAAGAATTTGATTTAGTGAATTTTACACTACCAGATGATAAAAAATATATAGATATAAAAATATTTGAAAAACAAATTATACAAGAAAGAGAAAAGGGACTTATAAAAATTGAAAGATTAAACAAACTATTATTACCTAGTAATTTTGTTAATTATAAAAATGAATTAGAAGAAAAAGAAAAAATTTTAAAAGCTTTAAATACAAATGATTTAGAAGGAAGAACAAGAAATTCTATAATAAAATTACAAAAAGCTTTTTTAGAGTGTTTTGTAATAAGAATAAGAAAAGCACAAACAAAATCACAGGTAATGCAACTTGTTTATGAATTTAGATATTATTTATCATTAGCATTTGATATTAACTATTCTATTTGTGAAGTAGAAGAATTAGATGAAAAAATAAATAAAAGTTTAACTATTTTACTAGATAAAACTAAAGAAGAAGGAATCACAGGAATATTTACAAATAGAACTGATATAGAAAATAAAATCTTTAAAGAA
>CANQQC010000051.1 GCA_947625925.1 uncultured Clostridia bacterium
AACTTTAAGATTGCTTTAATTCTATTTATGTATGCATTTTCAGAGACGTTAATTTGAAATCTTCCATCACTTACTCTACTAAAAATATTTCCAGCTCTTAAAATACACATATCAAGACCTTTTTGAGATTCTTGTAATAATTCTTTTTCTGCTAAAAATTTTGTATAAACATATATATTGTTAAGGTTTTGTCCAACATATAATTTGTTTTCATTAAATAAAATTCTTTCATCATCACTTTTTATATCATCATCAATTTCACTCATCCCAGCAACACTCATAGTTGAGATGTGATATAATTTTTTATTAAATTTCTTACAAAAAGTTAAAATATTTTTAGTTCCCAAAACATTTATGCTGTTGAATGGATTAAAATCACCATAATGTTTAACTAAAGCAGCAGAATTGACAACTACATCTATTTGTTTTCCTAATTGAGAATATTCTTTTTTAGTTAATTCAAAGTTTTCTTTAGTAATGTCTCCATTTACTACGAAAATTCTTTTTCCAAATTCTTTGTCATATTTTTTTTCAAAATAAAAATTCAAAATACTTTTTAATCTTAATTCAGAATCTTCATTATTTTTTCTTCTTACTAAACAATAAACATTAGCATTTGTTTTACTTAGATATTCATCAAGAATATGTGCACCTAAAAATCCTGTTGCTCCAAAGAGCAATAGATTTCCAACAGGAATTTCCTCAGAGGTTTCATCAATATTTGAAATGTTATTTATTTCTAATAAATCATTTAATTTTGAGTAATCGTATTTTTTATGGATTTTATATAAGTTTTTCTTATATTTTTTCTCTGATAAACTTTTTATTGTTTGGTATTCAAAAATATCACTATAAGTTATACCAATATCTCTTTTTAGAGCTTCTGTTTGGAATCTAATGGCTAACAAAGAATCTCCACCTAATTCAAAGAAATTATCTAAAATACTAACTTTTTTCATATTAAATAAATCACACCAAATATCGCATAATTGCTCTTGAAAATCGTTTTCTGGTGCAACATACGTATTAGAGGTTTTTATTTGAGGTATAGGTAGTTCATCTCTATCTATTTTACCATTAACGGTTAAAGGAAATGATTCAAGTTGCATTAAATATTGAGGAACCATATATGTAGGTAACTTTTCTTTTATATATAGCATTATATCTTGTGTATTTAGTGTTAAATCTGAAGTAAAATATGTAATTAAAGTTTTACTTCCATTAATTTCTTTTACAATTGTCAACAATTCTAAAATATCTGGAAATTGTTTTATTACATTATCAATTTCAGAAAGTTCAACTCTAAAACCTCTGATTTTTACTTGATCATCTATTCTTCCAATAAAATCTATATTTCCATCAGGCAAAACTTTTACTAAATCACCTGTTTTGTATATTTTACCTTTTCCAAAAGGATTTTTTACAAATCTTTCTTTTGTTAAATCTTTTCTATTTAGATATCCTTTACTTACACCATCTCCACCAACCCATAATTCTCCAGGAACTCCTTTAGGCTGTATTTTTCCATTTTTTGAAACGATATATACAGTTGAATTAGCAATTGGTTTACCTATAGGAATACTTGTTTCATATTTCTTGTCAATTGTAAAACAGCAAGAGAAAGTAGTGTTTTCTGTAGGTCCATAACCATTTATTAAAGTTATGTTAGGATTTGCTTCTCTAACCATATTTATGTGTTTTGGAGAAAGAACGTCTCCTCCAGTTAATAGATATTTTACAGATCTAAACATATATGGGTTTTCTTCACTTAGCTGATTAAACAATGGTGCAGTTAGCCATAGAGTATCTATTTTATTTGATATTAAATATTTTTCTAAAGTTGTTGTATTTAACAACTCGTTTTTATTTATAATATATAAAGCTAAACCATTTAATAAAGCTCCCCAGATTTCGAAAGTACAAGCATCAAAGACAATAGAACCTGTTTGTAATATTTTTTTACACTTAGAGAAATCTATATAATTTGTATCTTTTACTAACCTTACAACATTTATATGTTTTACCATTACACCTTTTGGAGTTCCTGTTGATCCAGAAGTGTACATTACATATATTAAATCCTCAGGAGTAAGGTTGTTTTCAGGATTATATATATTGTCACTATTATAAATATTACCTTTCAAATTTATGTTCAATTTTTCAATTTTGGTATTAAGTAACTTACTGTGCTGCCTTAAAGTTAAAACAAGTTTTGCTTTTGAGTTTTTAAGAATAAAATCTATTCTTTCTTCAGGGTATTCAATATCAATAGGTACAAAAATGGCACCTAGTTTCATAGTCGCTAAAATTGCTACTATACTTTCTATTGATTTTTTCATAAAAATAGCTATTTTATCCTGCTTTTTTATTTTAAAATATTTCTTTATATAATTAGCCAATTGATTTGCTTTTTTGTTTAATTGTCTATATGTTAATTTTTCATTACCATAAACAACGGCTACTTTACCAGGAGTTTTGTATATTTGTTCTTCAAATAATTTTATAACTGTTTTATCACTATCATAAATAGTTGAAGTATTATTTAGCTCGTTCAATATTTGCCTTTTTTCATTTTTTGAAATCATTCCTATTTCTGATATTTGAATATTAACATCTTCTAAAACTTGTTTCAAAATATTTATATAGTGTATTGATAGTTTTTGTATAAAATCGTTGTTAAATAATTTGGTACAAAATTCAAAATTCAAAGATAAAGTATTTTCTTCTAAAATTGCTTCTAAAGATAAATCAAATTTAGAAGTATTTGTTTTAGGCACATAAAATTTAGCACCAATATTTTCAAAAGTAGTTACAGGAAAACTACTATTTTGGTATGTAAATAAAACATCAAAAAGCATATTTCTGCTAGTATCTTTTGGAAGATTTAATTTTTGAAGTAGTTTATCTAAAGGATAACTTTGGTTTTCAAAAGCTTTTAAACAGTTTTGCTTAATTCTTTCTACAAATGTCATAAAAGTTTCTTCTTGTACAACAGTATTTCTAATTGGTATTGTATTAACAAACATACCAACAATGTTTTTTAATTGTGGATTAGTTCTTCCAATTATTGGAGTTCCAACTATTATATCATTTGTTACAGCATATTCTGAGAGTAAAATATAATATACAGATATTAGCAACATATATGGAGTAATATTAAGCTTTTTACAAGTATCATTTATGCTATTAACAATATTCTTATCTAATTTTTGAGAAATTACATCACCTTCAAAACTTTGCAATGCTGGTCTTGGATAATTTGTTGGTAAATTTAAAATAGGAGTTTTATCTTTATAAATATCTAACCAATATTCTTCACAATCCTTAAAGTCCTGGTTGTTTTCCCAAACAGCAAAATCTTTATAATCTATATCTTTATTGTCTATTGTTTTTCCATTATATAAGTCTGAAATTTCTTTAATAATTATTTTTACAGTTTCACCATCACCAACTATATGATGAAGATCTATTAACAAAAGAGTTTTCTTATTTCTTAATTTTGTAAGTTTTGCCTTAATTAAAGGAGCTTTTGATAAATCAAAAGGTTTTATAAAATCAGAAGAAACTCTAGAAAGATTAGAGTGATTTACTTTTTCTTCTTCTATCCTAAACTCTACTTTATTATGGATTCTTTGTACAATTTCACCATCTATAACTTCAAAAGAGGTTCTTAAAGATTCATTTTTTCTTATCAATTCATTGAAACAATAATTTAATTTTTCAATATTAGGTGTTTTATCAAAAATCAATCCTCCACAAATATTATATAAAATAGAGTCCTTACCATCTTTTATAGTCGAGAAATATAATCTTTTTTGAGCAGAAGAAGTAGGATAAAAATCTTTTTTTGATGTACTTTTTATTTCAAGGTCTGATTGAATAGGTGATTTAACTGTTTCTAAAACTTTAGCTAATTCATAAATGCTAGGATTATCAAATAAAATGGAAATACCCATTTGTATTTTTAATTCTTCATTTATTTTAGTAGAAAGTTTTATTGCAGATAAAGAATCACCTCCTAAATCAAAGAAATTATCATCAATACTAATATCATCCAACCCTAAAACATCTTTATATATTTCTAAAAGCTTTTTTTCAATTTTACTTTTTGCTTTTTTAATTACTTTATTAGAAAGATTTGTATCTAAAGTTGGTTTTGGTAATTTACCTCTTTCAATTTTTCCATTTATATTTAATGGGAAATTATCTAGTTGAATAAAACAACTCGGAACCATATAATTTGGTAGTTTTTCTCTTAAAAACTTACTAAGTTCTTTTATATCTATTTTTTTATTGGCTGTAAAATATGTAACAATTGATTTATTCCCATTTAATTCATTTATTGTTGTGCACACTTTAAATATACCATTAAACTTGTTAATAGCATTATCAATTTCAGAAAGCTCGACTCTGAAACCTCTTATTTTTACTTGGTTGTCTATTCTTCCTATAAAATCTATATTTCCATCAGGTAAAACTTTTACTAAATCACCTGTTTTATATACATATCCTTCTCCAAAAGGGTTTTTAATAAATTTATCTTTTGTTAAATCATCTCTATTAAGATATCCTTGTCCAACACCATCTCCACCAACAAGTAGTTCTCCTCTTACAGAAAGTGGTTGTAATTTTCCATCCATTGAAACAACATATGCAGTTGAATTTGCAATAGGTTTTCCAATTGGAATACTATTTTCATATTTTTTATCTATTGTAAAACAGCATGAAAAAGTTGTGTTTTCTGTAGGACCATAACCATTTATTAAAGTTATATTAGGATTTGATTTTCTTACCATGTTTATATGTTTTGGAGAAAGTACATCACCACCAGTTAATAAGTATTTAACAGATGAAAACATTTTAGAATCTTCTTCACACAACTGGTTAAATAAAGGTGCAGTTAACCAAAGTGTATCGATTTTATTATCAAATAAATATTGTTTTAAAACTTTTGGGTTTAATAATTTTTCTTTTTCTAAAATATATAATTCTAAACCATTTAATAGTGCTCCCCAAATTTCAAAAGTACATGCATCAAAAACAATAGAACCTGTTTGTAAGATTTTTTTACATTTAGAAAAATCTATATAATTTGTATTTCTAACTAATCTAACAACATTTCTATGCTTAATCATTACCCCTTTAGGTTTTCCAGTTGAACCAGAGGTGTACATTATATATATTAAGTCATCAGGTTTAATTTTATTTTTGAAGAACATTATTTTTGATGTCCTATATATATCATCTGATAAATCAACATTTAATTTAGGAGTTTTTTCTGTTAAAAGATTAAAAAACTTCTCTTTTGTTAAAATTAACGATGCTTTTGTGTCTTCTAAAATAAAGTTAATTCTTTCTGAAGGATAATCTATGTCGATTGGAACATATATTGCACCTAATTTTAGAATTGCAATTATTGAGATGATACTTTCCAGAGATTTATCTAAAAATACAGCAACTTTATCTTGTCTTTTTATTTTAAAGTTTTTCCTCATATAGTTAGCTAAAGAATTAGCTTTTTCATTTAATTCTTTGTATGTTAAAGATTCTCCGCTATAAACAAGAGCCGTATTATTAGGGGATTCTTTTACTTGTTCTTCAAATAGTTGAATTACTGATTTGTTTTTTTCATAAGATGTAGATGTATTATTAAATATATTTAAGATTTTATTTCTTTCTTCTTTAGTAACAATTTCTATATCTTTTTCTAAACAATTTTCATTTTTAAGAATCTGAGCTATAATATATAAAATTCTATTATGTAAAGCTAAAATATCCTGAGACATATATTTTTCTATTTGATAATCATATGTAATATTTAAAGTACCAGTATCATTGTTATCATGTAAATGAATATATATTCCGTTAGAAATAGTATCATTAGGAAACCATTCAATTTTATATGGTGTTTTTAATGATTTATCAGTTGCCTTTGTTATCTGGTAAGATAGTATTACATCAAATAAAGTAGGAATTGTATTATCTTTTTTTCTTAAGTTTTCTAGTAATTTTTGATAAGGGTATTTTTGATATCTAAGCATTTGCAAAGAATCTGAAGCAATTTTCTTTACAAAATCTAAAAAAGACATGTTTTCATTTATTCTTATACGTAAAGGTACAGTGTTTATAAACATACCAGTAGTATGTTTCTCTTTGAAGTTAGTCCTATTTAAAATTGGTGTTCCAATTACAAAATCTCTTAAATTACAAACTCTACCTATATAAATAGAATAAACAGCCATAAAGAAATTAAAATTTGATATTTTGTGCTTTTTACAAAAGTTTGATATATCATTAAAAATATTTTGATCTAAAATAAAATTTTTTCTTTGAGATTTTCCAGATAAATCTGCATTATTTTTAAGTTGCATACTAGGGATAGTTGCAACTTCAGGAATCGTTTGATATAAATTTTCCCAATAATTTTTATCTTTTATAAATTTATTACTTTTTTCATATTCTTTTTCATCGATTAAATAATCTTCATAAGAGTAATCTTTTTGATCTAGTTTTTCTGTCTTTTCTAAATCTGTATATGTTTTAATTATTTCAGTTACGATAATTGAGAATGTCCCTGCATCAGAAATAATATGATGAGCCATAATGCAAAAGCCACCATAACCATTGTTTAATTTAAATAGCTTTATTTTAAACAATTTATTTTCTATAATATCAAAAATTTCTTTTGACATTTCTTTATATACTTTTCGTACTTCTCTTGAATCTTTTAGATTCAAGATTTCAAAATTTTCATACTTTAAATCTGAAAAATATTGCAACAATTCTCCGGATTTCATCTTAAACTTTAAAGAAAAGCTTTTATTGTTTTTTAGACATAAATTGATTGCTTTATTAAGTCTTTCAATATCCACTTTCTTTTTAATAATTACTGTACCACCAATATTGTTTACAGTTGTTCCCTTAAAATATTGTTCTGTATCCCATATACTTTTTTGGGGATTTGATAAATCGAAAAATTTCATATCTTTCATTTTTTACATCCTTTTTATTATCGTATTTTGTCATATTATATAAATAAAGGACGAAAAAAGCAATAAATGTAACAAAAATGAAAAAAACTAATAACAATAAAAGATAAGAAAATAAAAATATTGATAAAAAAACAG
The DNA here is from genome assembly GCA_947625925.1 of uncultured Clostridia bacterium. Classification (GTDB taxonomy): domain Bacteria; phylum Bacillota; class Clostridia; order TANB77; family CAG-508; genus CAG-269. The sequence goes on from CANQQC010000051.1 coordinate 7,128, forward strand.
AAATATTGTAGAATAAAGGTGATAAAAGGAGGAAAGTTATGGAGAGAAAGTCAAGAGTTGTATATAAAGATATTACAAAAGTAGAAAACTATAGAGAACTAATACAAATGGTTGAAAGTAAATATGCAAAAAATATTGCATATAGATATAAAAAAGATTATACAGCAAAAGAACCAGAATATATACAAAAAACATATGAAGAGACAATAAATAATGTAAAAGCTGTAGGAACTAAGTTTATAGAACTTGGATTACAAGGTAAAAAGATCATATTGATTGGAAAAAATAGATATGAATGGTGTGTTAGTTATTTTGCCATAACAACAAGTAATATGATTGTTGCACCACTTGACGTAGCTTTGCCAGATAATGAAATTGAAACATTAGTAAAAAGAAGCGGAGCAGAAGCCATAATTTTTGATAAAAAATTTGTTGAATTAGTAAAGAAGATAAAAAAAGAAAATAAAAAAATAAAAACTTTGATATCTATGCAAGATGTAGAAGATAAGGATGTTAACAATTTTAGTGATATATTAAAGCAAGGGAAAAAATTATTAGAAGAAGGAAATAAAGAATATGAAAAAATAGAAATAGATTCTAATAAAATGTCAATAATGTTATTTACATCAGGAACAACAAACTTACCTAAAATAGTAATGCTTTCTCAAAATAATATATGTTCAAACATCAGCTCAATTGCAGCTTATGTAAAAATATATCCAACAGATACTTTGTTATCATTTTTACCTATACATCATACATTTGAATCTACGATTACATTTCTATATGGCTTTTATAGTGGTGCAACAGTAGCTTTTTGTGATGGATTAAGATATATACAAAAGAATTTACAAGAGTATAAGGTTAGCGTCTTTGTAGCGGTGCCTTTAGTGTTAGAAACTATGTATAAAAAAATTCAAAAAGCAATTGAAGATAAAGGAAAAACAAAACTAATAAATACAATATCAAAGATTTCGAATATTTTACTTAAATTACATATTGATTTAAGAAAAATTTTCTTTAAACAAGTGTTAGATAATTTTGGAGGAAATTTAAGAGTTGTGCTATATGGTGCAGCGCCAATGAACAAAGAAACAATAATTGGATATAATAATTTTGGAATAGATTTAATACAAGGATATGGATTAACAGAAACATCGCCAGTTATTTCAGCAGAAACAGACAAAGAAAAAAGACCAGGATCAGTTGGATTAGTTTTAGATAATTTAGAAGCTAAAATAGATAATCCTGACAAAGATGGTGTGGGTGAAATTTTAGTTAAAGGTCCAAGTGTAATGCTGGGATACTATGAAAATGAAGAAGAAACAAATAAGGCTATGGAAGATGGATGGTTTCATACAGGTGATTATGGATATATAGATGAAGATAAATTTCTATATGTTACAGGAAGAAAGAAAGATATAATAGTTTTAAAAAATGGAAAAAATGTATATCCACAAGAAATAGAATTTTTAATAAATAAAATACCTGGAGTGATTGAAAGCTTAGTGTATCTAAGAGAAAAAGATTCTAGGGACACAATGCTTTGTGCAAAAATAGTTTATGATAAAGAAATGTTAAAACAAATAGAAGGGGATAAGACACAAGAAGAATACAAAAAAGAAATATGGGAAAAAGTAAAAGAAATGAATAAAACTTTACCTATATATAAAAGAATTAAAAATATTACTTTGTCAACAGAATTGTTATCAAAAACAACAACACAAAAAGTAAAAAGATATGAAGAACTAAAAAAAGTTGATAAATAAGATTAAAGTATCTCTTTTCTGGAAAAAATATTTATAAAATATTTTCTAGGAGGAATACTATGAAACAGGTAAAAACGAATAAAAGAAAAAAATCAAAGATAATAACTATGACTTTAATTCTTTTACTCGTTTTTATTTTTT
>CANQQC010000052.1 GCA_947625925.1 uncultured Clostridia bacterium
ATTGCATTTAATAATTCTTGCTCTTTATTTTCATTTGCATCATCAAAAGATATTTTTGGAGTATTTTCTGGTGCTTGTTGTTTTTGAAAAGCTGTTTTAAAATTCTCTTCTGCTTGATTTGCTTTTTCTTCATCATGATATAAAGTTGTAATTTCTTTTGCAAGTTCCATTTTTATGTCTCTTGGATTTTCTCCATTTTTCATTCTTGTTTTTATTTTTTCAATTTCATCAGGATGTACATCTGTACATAATTCATAATATTTTATTATCAATTCATCAGGTATTTTCATAACTTTTGTATATATATCTGATGCATCTTCATTTATACCTATATAGTTTCCTAAACTCTTACTCATCTTTTCAACACCATCTATACCTTCTAGAATTGGCATAAATAAAGTTACTTGTGGTTCTTGCCCAAAATCTTTTTGTATATTTCTTCCCATTAAAACATTAAAAATTTGATCAGTACCACCTAATTCAATATCTGCTTTTATAGCAACTGAATCATATGCTTGCATTAAAGGATAGAAAAATTCATGAACAGCTATTGGTTGTTGATTTTCATATCTGTTTTTAAAATCATCTCTTTCTAACATTCTAGCAACTGTACATTTTGAAGATAAATCAATTACATCTCCAAAAGTCATTTTTCCTAACCATTCACTATTAAATTTTACTGTTGTTTTTTCTTCTAATAGAATTTTAAATATTTGTTTTTCATATGTTTTAGCATTTTCTACTACTTGCTCTCTAGTCAAAGGTTTTCTAGTTTTTGATTTTCCTGTTGGATCTCCAATCATTCCCGTGAAGTCACCTATTATTATTATTGCTTCATGTCCTAATTCTTGTAATTGTCTTATTTTTCTTAGAACAACAGCATGTCCTAAATGTATGTCAGGAGCTGAAGGATCTAATCCTAATTTTATTCTAAGAGGTCTATTTTCTTTTTCTACACTTTTTAATTTTTCTTTTATATCTTCAACACTTGTATGTTCTGCTGATCCCTTTAACATTATTTTAATTGTTTCATCTATATCCATATTTTTCTTCTCCTTATTTTATTTCTATAAATATTAGCATTAAAATCTAATTATGTCAATATTATATAAAGTTTCCCCAACCAGGTTTTTCCCAATCTGGTTCATCAATAAATGTCATTTTTTCTTTTGTTACTGGATGTATTAAAGTAAGTTTATATGCCCACAATGCAATTTGTTTTCCTTTCCCTCTTGTTCCATATTTTTGATCTCCAAATAGACTATGCCCTATATTTGAAAACTGTACTCTAATTTGATGATGTCTTCCAGTATGAAGATTTATTTCTACCAATGATAATTTATTTTTTGGGCTAACTTTTAATACTTTATAATCTAGTTTTGCAATCTTTGCATTTTTCTTTGTTGGTTCAACAACTTTACTTATATTGTTTCTTTCATCTTTATATAGATAGTTTTCCAAATATCCTTCTTTTTTATCAAATATTCCATCAACAACTGCAAGATATGTTTTTTTTACTTGTTTTTCTCTTATGGCATTACTAAGTCTTGATGCTGCTTTTGATGTTCTTGCAAAAACCATAACCCCACCTGTTGGTCTGTCTAATCTATGTATTAATCCTATATATACATCTCCTGGCTTATTGTATTTTTCTTTTATATATTTTTTTACCATTGTTAGTAAATCCATATCTCCTGTTTTATCAGCTTGTGATGGTATGTTTGGTTTCTTTTCAACTACTATAATCTGGTTATCTTCATATAATACTTTTAATTGCTCCATTTTATTTCTCCCATCTACCATATATTCCACATGGTAAAATAAGTTTTGAATTTTCCATTGGGAGACCTATTTCTCCAACTTCTATTATTCCTTTATACTTTTTTGCTACTGTTAATTCTAATATATTTGCTAATACAGTAGAAGAAATACCAGTTGTGTATGAGTTAATTAAGAAAAATAATGGATTATCAGATAATACTTTTGAACACAATTCTACTAAATTATATATATTATCTTCAAATTGCCATATTTCTCCTTTTGTTCCTCTACCATATGATGGTGGGTCCATAATTATGGCATCATATTTATGGCCTCTTCTTATTTCTCTATTAACAAATTTTACAACATCATCAACAATATATCTAACTGGTCTTTTTTCAAGTCCTGAAGACATTACATTTTCTTTTGCCCATGTTGTCATTCCCTTTGAACTATCTACATGGCATACTGAAGCTCCAGCAGATAAACATGCTACAGTTGCTCCTCCTGTATATGCAAATAAATTTAAGACTTTTATTTCTCTTTTTTCTTTTTTTATTTTGTTTATCATCCAATCCCAATTAACTGCTTGTTCTGGAAATAATCCTGTATGTTTAAATCCCATTGGTTTAATATTAAATGTTAGATTTTTATAATGAACTTGCCATTGTTTTGGCATTTTCTTATTAAATTCCCATGAACCACCACCTGATTTACTTCTATGGTATGTAGCATTTATTTCGTTCCATTTTTTAGGATATGATTTTTCTTTCCAAATAATTTGAGGATCTGGTCTTGATAAAACCACATCTCCCCATCTTTCTAACTTTTGGCCATTTGCCATATCTAATATTTTATATTCTTTCCATTCATTTGCTAATTTCATTTCTTTTTAGTAGTTATACTACTATCCTCCTTAATTTAGAATAGTAATATTTTAACATATTTTAAAGTGTTTGTAAAATTTTAAAAAACGTACATATCATTAAGGCATTTACTATTGAAAAAATAATAAATGCTGACATCGAAACTATTAAAAGCTTATTATTTCTAATATTTTTCATTATATAGTTTATTATCTTGCTATTCCAAGTTTTTATTTTTTTTAGGCTTGTACCTCTTCTAATTTTTAAAACATCTTCATTTGTATAAAACATAATTATACCCCCTCCAATATTTTTAGTATATGTTTTTTATTCTTAAATATGCTATTTTTTCATAGTGCTTTTTCAACATTGAGAGTCTTATTTTGTTGAATTTTTAGCATTTTTGTGGTATAATATATGTATGTGAAATTGTTTCACTGGTTGTCCAAATTTGGCCCTATCGATATTAAAACATCGAAATACATTTATTATTTTATGAGGTTTTCATGAAAACTAAAACAACTTTATTTTTATTAGTAGTATACACTATTGTTAGCTTGATAGCTTTAATTTTATATAGTGTTGGTCAGAACTTTATTGCTATATTCGATATGGTTTATGCAACTTTTGTTGCAACGTTTTATGTAGTTATTCCTTGGTTTATTGCTTCATTAGTTTTGTTTTTCACTGCTTTCTTACTAATAAAACTATTTGTAAGAAAAAGTTCTAAAAAGCAAAACAATGGATAACCAAATAGACAGGAGTACAATAACTCCTGTCTATTTTCATTTATTTAACTCAAATAATATATTATTTGCTATCTTTTTTGTTATTCCTTTGATTTTCATTAAATCATCTATTGATGATTTTTTTATTTTTTCCACACTTCCAAATTCTTTTAATAATGCCTTTTTCTTTACATCTCCTATTCCTGAAATATTATCAAGTTCAGATTTTGTAATTTGTTTGTCTCGTATTTTTCTATGATATGTTATTGCAGTATCATGAACAGTATCTTGAAATCTAGTAATAAGATTTTTCAAATTATCTGAAATTTCTAATTCTTCCCTTTTGTCATTCATCAATGCTCTTGTTTGGTGTTTATCATTTTTTACCATTCCAAAAACTGGTATATTTAGATTATATTTTTTTATTGCATTTTTTGTTGCATTTATTTGTGTTATTCCTCCATCTGCAAATATGACATCAGGCAATTCTCCAAATCCTCCATTTGGATTTTCTATAGAATGTTTTAATCTTCTTGTAATAACTTCTTCCATACATTTTGGATCATCTTGTCCATATACTGTTTTTATTTTAAATCTTCTTGATAAATTTTTCTTAATTATCCCATCTTGCATAACACACATTGCAGCAACCATATATTCCCCTGAAATATTTGAAATATCATATGTTTCAATTTTTCTTGGTAATTTATTAAACTCTAACACTTTTTTTAATTCTAACAATATTTCAGATTTATCTTTTTCTTTGTTTTCTAAAGTAACTTTTGCATTTTTTTCTGCCATTTCTACAAAACGCAATTTTTCTCCGCGTTTTGGGCTTTGTAATTCCACTTTTTTTCCTATTTGTGTGGATAACCAGTTTTCTATTGTATCTTTATCTTCAACTTCTTCTCTTAACATTATTTTTCTTGGAATATTTGGATTGTCCATATAATATTGTTTTATAAAGCCTGATAATAACTCTTTATCATCCATATCAGATAATTCATGATAAAAATAATGCTCTCTTCCTATCATTTTGCTTCCTCTTACAAAAAATATTTCTATACAAACTTCTAACTCTGATTTTGCAATTCCAATTACATCTATTGTATTTTCTGAAATATTTGACACTTTTTGTTTAGTCGAAACTCTATCTATTGCTTGGATTCTATCTCTTAATTCTGCTGCTTTTTCAAATTTAAATTCTTTTGAAGCTTTACTCATTTCTTCTTCCAATTGTTTTTTTATTTTATCAGTTCTTCCTTCTAATAAATCTTCAATTTCCTCAATCTGTTTTTTATATTCCTCTTTATCAACATTACCCATACAAGGAGCTAAGCATCTGTTAATATGGAAGTTTAAACATGGCCTATTACGTTCTTTTAGAGTTTTACATTGACGTATCTTATATTTTTGCTTTATAAAATCAACCATTTCTTTTGCTGCACCAGGATTTGCATATGGTCCATAATATTTAGATCCATCATTTATTAATCTTCTTGTAATATATACATTTGGATAATCTGTTTTCTTATCAATTTTTATATATGGATATGTTTTATCATCTTTTAATAAAACATTAAATTTAGGTCTGTTTTTCTTTATTAAGTTACATTCTAATATTAAAGCCTCTGCTTCATTATCAACTACAATGTATTCAAAATGATCTATCAAACTTACCATTCTTTTTATTCTTTCTGTTTTATTATTTTTTCTAAAGTATTGTCTAACTCTATTTTTTAGAGATACTGCTTTCCCTACATATATAATATTATCTTTTTTATCATGCATTATATATACTCCAGGTTTTGATGGTAATTTTTTTAATTCTTCTTCAATATTAAACATACTTACACCCCCTTTTGTATTTTTTTCTCAAATAGTATAACACATTTTTTTATTTTTGTCTTTACACATTTTTAATTTTGGTGTAATATAATATCAGTAAATTGATTGACAGTATGAAAAGTAAAAAGGAAGGAGGTTACATATACAACTATCCGTAATATCGGAAAATTAAATAGTAGCGCCTGGACCAAAAGAATTGGTTGACGAGGTCTAAAGTTATCGAAATACTCGGCGGATGCTTTAGTGGTTTTTGCTTAGATCATTAGTATTGATAAAAAAAATAATAGTAATATTATAACAAAAATCAATACATTAAGCTTTTTTATTGCTGTCTTCAATTTAAAAATATTTTTGCATTTTTTGCATAACATAGTTAATAAGTAAAACCTTATTGACAATAATTTTTAAATTTGAAGGAGGAAATACTATGTGTGGAATAGTAGGTTACGTTGGGACTAAAAAAGCAAGTCCTATATTAATTAACGGTCTTAAAAGACTAGAATACAGAGGATATGATTCAGCAGGAATATCAACTATTGAAAAAGATGGAATATCTTTAATGAAGGATATGGGAAGAGTAAAAAATCTTGAAAATATATCTGGAATAAATGACTTGGAAGGAACAATTGGTATTGCTCATACAAGATGGGCAACTCATGGAAAACCATCTAAAGAAAATTCACATCCTCATATGGATAACAGTAAAAAGTTTAGTGTTGTACATAATGGAATTATTGAAAATTATGAAAGTTTAAGAGAAGATTTAAAATCAAAAGGATATACATTCTATTCTGATACAGATACAGAAAATATACCAAACTTAATACATTATTACTATACAAAGTATGAAAATGAAAAAGGAATTGAACGTTTCTTAAAATCAGTTCGTAGTGCTTGTTTAGATTTAAAAGGAAGTTTTGCTATTGAAGTTATTTGTTCTGACTTCCCTGACAATATGATTGTTGTTAGAAAAGATAGCCCTCTTGTTATAGGAAAAGCTGAAGGAGAAAATTATCTTTCTTCTGATATTCCAGCTATACTTTCTTTTACAAGAACTTTCTATTTATTAGATGATTATGAATTTGCAATTCTTTCAAAAGATGATGTTAAATTTTATGATAAGGATTTAAATCCTGTTAATAAAGAAGTTAAATCAATTGAATGGGATGCTGTTGGAGCTGATAAAAACGGTTATGAAGACTATATGTTAAAAGAAATTTATGAACAAGCTACATCAACTAGAGAAACTGTTGGTACTAGATTTCAAGGTCCAAAAACCGCTTTTGAAGAATTAGATTTTACTAAAGAATATTTATCAAGCTTAACAAGAATATATATTGTAGCTTGTGGTACAGCTATGCACGCTGGATTAGCAGGAAAAACTGTAATTGAAAAACTATCAAAAATACCTACAGAAGTTGATGTTGCATCTGAATTCCGTTACAGAGATCCTTTAGTTGATGAAAAAACTTTGTGTATTTTCCTTACACAATCAGGAGAAACTGCTGATACAATTGCAGCTCTTAAATTATCTAAAGAAAAGGGTGCAAAAACACTTGCAATCTCAAATGTTATTGGAAGCTCAATTACAAGAGAAGCTGATCTTTCAATATATACTCATGCAGGGCCTGAAATTGCTGTTGCTTCTACAAAAGCTTATACTTCTCAAGTTGTACTTATGAATGTTTTAGCTATATATATGTCAGAAGTTTTAGAAAATAATGATCAAAAATATCTTGATAGCTTAAAAGAAGAAATATTAGAATTGCCTGAAAAGGTTGAAGAAACTTTAAAAATCTCAGAAAGCTTAAAAGACTTTGCTCGACAAGTATATCAAGAAAAAGATGTTTTCTATTTAGGTAGAGGAGTTGACCATGCAATTGCTACAGAAGGATGTCTAAAACTTAAAGAAATATCATATATTCACTCTGAAAGTTATGCTGGTGGAGAATTAAAACATGGAACTATAGCTTTAATTGAAAAAGGAATAACAGTTATTGGTGTTTTAACTGATAAAAATCTAGTTAAAAAGTCTATTAGTAATCTTCAAGAAGTTATAACACGTGGTGCTAAAACTCTAATAATTACAAATCAAAAAGATTTAGACACTAAAGCTTTTGATGTTGTAGTTACAATACCTGAGTCAAATACATTTATCTCACCTGTTCTTGCTGTTATACCACTTCAATTATTTGCTTACTATGTTGCTAAAGAAAAAGGTTTAGATGTTGATAAACCAAGAAATTTAGCAAAATCTGTAACAGTTGAATAATTAATTTTTATTATAGAAGAAATCATAATACATGATTTCTTCTTTTATATTTACAAAATTAAATACAAGTGCTATATTAAATAATAATGGAGATGATATTATGAAAAAGGATTTTGACTTTATTAAACAAAATTTAATTGCTCATAGAGGATTGCATAATATTAAAAATGGGATTCCCGAAAACTCTATGGCTGCATTTAAAAAGGCTATTGAAAAAAATTATTTAATAGAACTTGATATACATATTCTAAAAGATAATTCTGTTATTGTTTTTCATGATGATAATTTAGAAAGAATGATTGGAATAAAAAAAGAACTAAAACATTTAACATATAATGAAATAAAAGATTATAAATTATTAAATACAAACGAACATATTCCATTACTTCAAGACGTCTTAAATTTGATTGATGGTAAAGTTCCTTTAATTATAGAATATAAATTTGATGTACTTTCAGGTAGATTAGAAAAAGAGTCTATGAAGATTTTAAATAATTATAATGGTAAATTTGTTGTAAAAAGTTTTAATCCTACTTCTGTTTATTGGTTTAAAAAACATTATCCAAATATTCCAAGAGGTCAATTGTCTTCCGATTTTAAAGACGAGAAATGGGATTTTAGAAAAAAAGTTATTATTAAAAATATGTTATTTAACTTTATTACAAAACCTGATTTTATTTCTTATGACATAAATGCACTACCTAATAAAAAAATTGAAAAAATTAGATTAAATAAACCTGTGATTTGTTGGACTATTAAAACAAAAGAACAATTAAAAAAAGCAAAAAAATATTGTGATAATTATATTTGTGAAAATTTTGAAAAAATATTATAAATAAAATATAGCAGCCTCGCGTAAAACGCGAGGTTTTGCTTTTACCCTATAAGGGTC
>CANQQC010000053.1 GCA_947625925.1 uncultured Clostridia bacterium
GGTCCAGCTGCCATATTATCTGGATGAAGAGTTCTACCTGTTCCACCACCAGATGCAACAGAAAAATATTTCTTACCCAATTCAATACATTCTTTTTTATATGTACCTGCTACTGGATGTTGAAATCTTGTTGGATTTGTAGAGTTACCTGTTATTGAAACATCTACACCTTCTAAGTGCATTATTGCTACACCTTCTCTAACATCATTTGCTCCATAACATCTAACTTTGCTTCTTTCTCCTTCTGAATATTTTATTTCTTCAACTACTTTAACTTTTCCTGTAAAATAATCAAAATCTGTTTTTACATAAGTAAATCCATTAATTCTTGAAATAACTTGTGCTGCATCTTTTCCAAGTCCATTTAGAATAACTCTTAATGGTTCTTTTCTTACTTTATTTGCTGATTTTGCAATTCCAATTGCTCCTTCTGCTGCTGCAAAAGATTCATGTCCTGCTAAAAATGCAAAACATTTTGTATCTTCTGATAATAGCATAGATGCCAAGTTTCCATGTCCTAATCCAACTTTTCTATCATCTGCAACAGAACCTGGTATACAAAAAGCTTGTAATCCTTCTCCTATTGCTTTTGCTGCATCAGCTGCTTTTGTACAACCTTTTTTTATAGCTATTGCAGCTCCTAAAGTATATGCCCATGCAGCATTTTCAAAACATATTGGTTGTACTTCTTTTACTATCTCATATGGATTGAACCCTTTTTGTTTACATATTTCTAAAGCATCTTCAAAATTTTTTATTTTGTATTTTTCCATTACTGGTTTTATTTGTTCTATTCTTCTTTCATAACTTTCAAATGTTACTGCCATTTCTAATCCTCCTATTTTTAATTTTCTCTTGGGTCTATTTTTTTAACTGCTTCATTAAATCTTCCATATGTACCAGAAGCTTGTTTAATTGCTTCCATTGGTTCAATTCCTTTTTTTATGTTTTCCATCATTTTTCCTAGATTAACATATTCATAACCAATTATTTGATTTTCATCATCTAGTCCAACTTTTGTTATATATCCTTCTGCTAATTCTAAGTATCTAGGACCTTTTAATGAAGTAGAATATATTGTTCCTACTTGACTTCTATGTCCTTTTCCTAAATCTTCTAAACCTGCTCCTATTGCAAGACCACCTTCTGAAAAAGCAGATTGAGATCTACCATATACAATTTGTAAAAATAATTCTCTCATTGCTGTATTTATTGCATCACATACTAAGTCTGTATTTAAGGCTTCTAATATAGTTTTTCCTGTTAATATTTCTCCTGCCATTGCAGCTGAATGAGTCATTCCTGAACATCCTATTGTTTCTATCAAAGCCTCTTGTATTATTCCATCTTTTATGTTTAATGTTAATTTACATGCTCCTTGTTGTGGTGCACACCAACCAATTCCATGTGTTAATCCTGAAATATCTTTTATTTCTTTTGCTTTTACCCATTTACCTTCTTCTGGTATTGGTGCTGGTCCGTGATCTACTCCTTTACGTACTTCACACATGTTTTTTAATTCTTCTGAATATATCATTTTTTGCTCCTTTCATTTCATTATTTGTTTATACTCTATTTAATAGTATATTTCTTTTGTTTGAATTTTTTTATTCTATTTAAATCTTCTTTTGGCTTTCCTTCTTCTACCTGAATTTCATATTTACCTTGTTGCTGTTCTTTTAGAGTCTCTTCATTCATTAAAATTTGATTTTTCTTACTTCTTTCTATCTTATCTTCATCAGCAATATATTCTATATCTCTTGGATTATTATCATAATCTTGCGTTGTATAATCCACTATATTTTTTATATTTTTAATATATATACCCGCTTCATATTCTTCTTTTCTAGGCATTACTTTTGCTCCTGTTTCATAACGTTTTATAATGTCTCTTTCTTCTCTAGTACATTGTTCAATTGCTACTCCTAAAACATAATGTCTCCATACAATATGTCTTTCATAACTACTAAAATCTGATTTTGTTAAATCTTCATAACTATATACTACTTTAAATTTAGTGTCTTTTATTGTTAATGTTAAATTACTCCACACATCATCTACTTCCAACTTTTTTTGTTCATATCTTAGTTCTTTCATTTTTGCATATAGGATGTCTACAAGCTTTAAATATTCATTTTCATCCAAATTAAATTTAGCTGGTATTTCATAACAACTTACAGGTTTTTTTCTAAGTATTCCTTTAGGAATATAATAGAAAAATAACTCTCCTGCTGTTGTTCTATCTTTTTTATCTATTATAGAAGTATATAGATATAGCTCTTCCCATTTTTCTGGAATCATATAATATAATTTTCTTTGTATATCTTCATATATTTCTTCTATTTTTCTAGTGTGTTTTAACATATTTTATTCTTACTCCTTAATTAACAAACTCTCTCCTGTCATTTCTTCTGGTTTTTCAAGATTCATTAATTCTAACATTGTTGGTGCTAAATCTGCTAATTTTCCTCCATGTTTTATTTTTAATTTATCATTATTCGATATCAAGAAAATTGGTACTGGATTTGTCGTATGTGCTGTATGAGGTTCTCCTGTTTTATAGTCTATCATTTGTTCTGCATTTCCATGATCAGCAGTTATTATTAAGTTTCCTTGTTTTTCTTCTACTAAACTTACTATTTTCCCAATACATTCATCAATTGTTTCTACTGCTTTTATTGTAGCATCAAGATTTCCTGTATGCCCAACCATATCTGTATTTGCAAAGTTTAAAATAATTGAATCAAATTTATCCTCTTTTATTGCTTCTAACACCTTTTGTGTAACTTCATATGCACTCATTTCTGGTTTCATATCGTATGTTTCAACTTTTGGAGAAGGTACCAAAATTCTTTCCTCTCCTGGATATTGTTTTTCTTCTCCACCATTAAAGAAGAATGTTACATGAGCATATTTTTCTGTTTCAGCTATTCTTAATTGGGTATATCCATTTTTACTGATATATTCACCAAATGTATTTTTTAATTCTTCTTTTTTAAATGCTATATGAACATTTTCTATTGTTTCATCATAGTTTGTGAAACAAACAAAAAATAGATTTAATTTTTTAGTTTCAAATTCATTAAAGTTTTCATCTACTAATGTTCTTGTAATTTGTCTTGCTCTATCTGGTCTGAAATTAAAGAAAATTACTGAATCATTTTCTTCTATTTTTGCTATTGGGTTTTCATTATTGCATATTACTGTTGGTTCAACAAACTCATCAAATACTTCTTTTTGATAAGAATCTTCAACAGCTTTTATACAACTACTTGCTTTTATTCCTTCTCCATATACTAAAGCTCTATATGCTTTTTCAATACGTTCCCATCTTTTATCTCTATCCATAGCATAGAATCTTCCAGATATACTTGCTATTTTTCCAATTCCCTTTTCTTTTATTTTATCTTCTAGTTTAGAAATATATCCTTCTGCTGAAGCAGGAGGTGTATCTCTTCCATCTAAAAAGCAATGTATATATACATCTTCAAAATCTCTTCTTTTAGCCATTTCTAATAGACCATATAGATGTCTTATATGACTATGCACTCCTCCATCTGAAACCAAGCCTAGTATATGAAGTTTTGAATTATATTTTTTACAATTTTCTATAGCCGCTATGAATTCTGGATTTGTAAAAAAGTCTCCATCTTCTATTGATTTGGTTATTTTGGTTAATTCTTGATATACTATTCTTCCTGCCCCAATGTTAGTATGTCCAACTTCAGAGTTTCCCATTTGTCCTTCTGGTAATCCAACTTTTAATCCACTAGTGTATAGTTCTGTGTTTGGATATCTTTTCTTTAGTTTATCTATATTAGGCGTTTTTGCTAATTCTATTGCATTTCCATCTTTATTTTTGTTGATTCCAAAACCATCTAATATCATTAACATTGTGAGTTTATCTTTCATTCTTTACCATCCTTTTCTACACTACATTTTTGTCAGAATTCTTTTGTTATTTAGTTTAATTTTCTACATCCTATCTATATAATTATTCTAATCTACAATTTTGCTGAATTCTTCTGCTTTTAGACTAGCTCCACCAACTAATCCTCCATCTATGTCAGACATAGAAAATAGTTCTTTACTATTAGTTGATTTTACGCTACCGCCATACTGTATTATAACTCTATTAGCTGTATTTTGTCCATATATTTCAACAATTTTCTCACGAATAGATTTTATTGCATTATTAGCATCATCATTTGTTGCAGTTTTTCCTGTTCCTATTGCCCAAATTGGCTCATAAGCAATAATTGTGTTTTCAACTTGTTCATTGCTTAAACCTTCTAATGCCAATTTTGTTTGTGTAGTTATAATTTCTTCTGCTTTTCCAGCTTCTCTTTCTTCAAGTGTTTCCCCAACACATACTATTGGTTTTAGTCCTACTTCAAAAGCTGCTTTTATTTTTTTATTAACAGTTTCATCTGTTTCATTAAAATATTGTCTTCTTTCTGAATGTCCAATTATTACATATTCAACATTTATACTTTTTAACATATCTGGTGATACTTCTCCTGTATATGCTCCGTTTTTTTCAAAATGCATATTTTGTGCACCTATTTTTATGTTTGTTCCTTGTGCTGCAAGAAGTGCATAAAATAGGTCAGTAAATGGCACACAAAGTATTACTTCATTTTTAGTATCTTTTACTAATGGAGCCAAATCCTCTATAAATTTTAATGTTTCATTTGGTAGCATATTCATTTTCCAATTTCCTGCTATTACTTTTCTTCTCATAATTTAATTTCCTTTCTATTTTATTTATTCATTAAACATTCAATTCCTGGAAGTTTTTTACCCTCAAGAAACTCTAATGAAGCTCCTCCACCTGTTGATATATGAGTCATTTTATCTGCTAACCCTGCTTTTTCAACTGCTGAAGCTGAGTCTCCTCCACCTATTATTGTTTTTGCATCTAATTCAGAAATAGCTTTTGCTATTGAATTTGTTCCTTCAGCAAATCTTGGGAACTCAAAAACTCCTACTGGTCCATTCCAAATTACTGTTTTTGCAGTTTGTAACTTTTTAGCATATTTTTCTCTTGTTTTTAATCCTATGTCCATTCCTTCATATTCTTCAGGAATTTTTGTAGCATCTACAATTATATAATCAGCATCTTTATTAAATTCTTTTACAACAACAATATCATCTGGTAAAAGTAATTCTACATTTTTTTCTTTGGCTTTTTTTAATATTTCTCTTGCCACATCTAATTTATCTTCTTCGCAAATAGATCTACCTACATCATATCCTTGTGCCTTAATAAATGTATATGACATTCCTCCACCAATTATTAGTGTATCTACTTTTTCTAATAAATTTTCTATAACTCCAATTTTGTCTGATACTTTTGATCCACCTAATATTGCAATAAATGGTCTTTCAGGATTTTCTAATGCTTCCCCTAAGAATTTCAATTCTTTTTCAATTAAAAATCCAGATACAGCAGGTAAATAACTAGCAACTCCTGCTGTTGATGCATGTGCTCTATGTGCTGTTCCAAAAGCATCATTAACAAATATTTCGGCAAAGTTTGCTAGTTTTTTAGCAAATTCAGGTTCATTATCTGTTTCTTCTCTATGGAATCTAACATTTTCTAATAACATTATCTCTCCTGGTTTTAAACTTTGTGCTTTTTCTTGTGCATCTTCACCTATAACATCCTTAGCCATTATTACATTTTTTCCTAATTGTTTAGATAATTCTTTAGCTACTGGTTGTAGTGAAAATTCTGGTTTAAATTCTCCTTTTGGTCTTCCTAAATGTGAACACAAAATTATTGCACAATCATTTTCTAGTAAATATTTTATAGTTGGTACTGCGGCAACTATTCTCCTATTGTCAGTTATATTTTGATTTTCATCCATTGGTACGTTAAAATCACAACGTACTAATACTTTTTTTCCTTTTAAATCAATATCTCTCACTGTTTTTTTATTCATTATTTAAAGCCTCCCTAAAATCATTTGTTTTTTCTTTTTTAGTATTTACATTATTCATTAGTTAATGCAATTCTATAACAAAAAAGAATACTTTTCAAGTATTCTTTTTACAATATAATACATTATTTTACTTTCCATCAATATTATCTATAATTTCCTTACATTCTTTCCAGTTTAAACATTTCAAATTTTCATTATCTTCAGCCATTTTTTTAACTATTTCTTTTGTTGCATCTGTTGAATTTAAATCAACAATTATAATATTTTTTAGATATTCTTCTTTTCCGTATAAAATTTTAAATAAAATTGTTCTTAAAAAATTTTCTATATAATCTTCTTGGTTTTTTGTTAGAATCAACAAATATGTTCCTTCACTTTTAAATTTTGTATATGTATACATATATATAATTTCTTTTAAAATCTCAAATAAACCATATAGGGCTAAAGTCCATACTACGGTACATACTATAAACTCTTTCATTTCATCCTCCTACATGGTTTATTATATTCAATTATTTATTTTTTTGTTAATTATTATTGTTCATTAGTTGTTGTTTCTTCTGTTGATTCAGGTTCTTGTGTTTCTTCTGTTGATTCAGGTTCTTGCGTTTCTTCAGGTTGTTGTTCTGTTTCTTCTTCGAATTTTGATCCCTCAGGCAAAATTTCATTTATTTCTTGTATTGTTGGTTCTTCATCTGCAATTCTAGCTATAAGTGTATAAGTATCTTTATATTCTTTTGTTCCATCAATCATAATTTGAACTTTTCCATTATTTTGAATTGGTAGAGCTGCTTTAGATATAGTTTCTATTACTTCTTCTCCATCTAAAACATCAACTTCAACTTTAAAATAATCTTGCATAGATTCACCATCATTTTCTAAAGTAACTAATGCTTGGTAACTATTTCCAACTTTCATCAAATCAAGTCCAAGTAATTTAAGTGGTGAAACATCTCCTTTTGCTATTTTTCCACTTCCCATTTCTACTTCTTGATATTCAATAACTGGTTCAGTTTCTCCTGTTTGTCCACCAACTGCATCTTTTTTTCTTTTGTTGGTTATTATCCCTAAAATTATAACAAATAAAACTGCAATTGCTATTACAATAATAGCTCCTTTATTCTTTTTCATTTTTATCATACCTTTCTTTTATAAAATTTCAAAAAAATTATATCATAACCTAATATTGTTTGTAAATGCATAACTTTTTACATTTTCTTTACATTTTTATTACGTATTTTAATACCTATCTTTTATATATCAAAAATGAGGCCACTTAAAAAAGTATATAAAAATACTTTTTTAAGTAACCTCATTAATTAAATCTTTAACTAGATAATTTCTAATATAGCAACTTCTGCTCCGTCTCCTCTTCTTGGTCCAACTCTAACTATTCTTGTATATCCTCCAACTGTTTTCTTATCGAATTTTGGAGCTATTTCATTAAATAGTTTTGATGGTAAATCGACATTATTTCCATCGCTATCTTTAACTTTGTTTATTTTTGTCATAATTTTTCTTCTAGCATTTAATCTTGTTGGCATATCTTTTTGTCTTTTTTCTGTTTTTTCTTCTTTTACTACTTTTAGATATTCTTTACCATTTTTACTTTTTACTAGCTCTGTAACCTTATTACCATTTGAATCAAGTTTTGCAGTAACTACTTTCATATCTACCATTTCGAAGTTATCTTTTTCTTTAACTGCTAATGAAATTATACTATCAGCTATTGATTTTACTTCTTTTGCTCTACAAAGAGTTGTTTCTATTTTACCATGTAGAATTAAGTCTGTAGTTAAAGTTTTTAACATACTCATTCTTTGGTCTGTTGGTCTTCCTAGTTTTCTATTTGTAGCCAATTTATTTCACCTTCCTTTAAATTATTCTTCTTCTTGTGCGAAATCTAATCCTAATGAGTGTAGTTTATTTGTTACTTCATCAAGTGATTTCTTTCCTAAATTTCTTACCTTCATCATATCTGTTTCTGTTTTATTTGTTAAATCTTCAACAGTTGATATTCCAGCTCTTTTCAAACAATTGAAAGAACGTACAGATAATTCTAATTCTTCAACAGACATTTCTAGTACTTTTTCCTTCTTAGATTCTTCTTTTTCTATCATTACTTGTGTATTCTTTGTTGCTTCAGATAAATCTATGAATAATTCTAAATGTCCTGTCATTACTTTTGCAGCTAAACTTAAAGCTTCATGTGCTTTTAGTCCACCGTCTGTCCATACTTCTATAAATAGTTTGTCAAAATCTACCATTTGTCCAACTCTTGTATTTTCAACTTGGTAGTTTACTTTTTTAACTGGTGTATAAATAGAATCTATTGGAAGTACTGATATATCTTGATTTTCCTTTTTGTT
>CANQQC010000054.1 GCA_947625925.1 uncultured Clostridia bacterium
CAGTATTTAATAAAATAAATTTGTTGACTTTTAACATAAAAAGAGTTATAATTTTATGTAACCTTACAATTCTGAATATCTTCATTTTCTTAATTAAGAAAAGGAGAAAATTATGACTTACAACAGTTTTTTTAAAGATATTATACCTATTGGAAATGGTAACTTTAAAGTATCTGTACGGATTCCAAAACATTATGGATGGATTGAAAATGTAACAATTGTCTTAAAAGATATATGTCATTATCGTTTAGAATTTGCATATGAAGATGAAGAGTATGCATATTTTGAAAAGGATATTCATATAGAAACTACTGCAATTTGCCATTATTATTTTTCATTCAGTGCAAATGGGAGAAATTATATAGCAAATAGAGCAGGTATAACAGACAATCTTGCATCGACAACCATAAATGATTGTTGGAAATTAACTGTAAATTTTAAAACACCAGATTGGGCAAAAAATGGAGTGATGTTCCATGTTTTCGTTGACCGATTTGCTAAAAGCGAAGATACAACAATAGATGAAATGCCAAATAGAATAATTCATTATAATTGGGATGAAGACCCTATTGTTGGACCAAGCTTTAATGGGCAATGGAACATAGATTTCTTTGGGGGCAACCTAAAAGGAATTGAAGAAAAACTAGACTATATAAAGAGTTTAGGAACAACAATCCTATATCTAAGTCCAATTGTTAGAAGTCAATCTAATCATAGATATGATACGGCAGATTACGAGCAAGTGGATCCATATTTAGGTAATAATGAAGATTTAAGAAGTCTTTGTGAACAAGCTCATAAAAGAGGAATTTATGTTGTACTTGATGCTGTATTTAATCATACAGGAAATGATAGTAAATATTTTAATCAGTATGGTACATATGATACTCTTGGAGCGTTTCAAAGTACTCAATCCCCATATTATCCATTTTATAGAAAAACAATGAATGGAGATTTTGACTACTGGTGGGGAATGCGGAATCTACCAGTATGTGATGGAAATTCTGAAATATGGAAGAAATACATACTAGGAGAAAATGGTATAATCGATCAGTGGTTCTCATTAGGAATAGATGGGTTACGTCTTGATGTTGCTGATGAATTAACAGATGAGTTTATCATGGGAATACGCCAAGCTGTACATAGAAACAAACCAGATGGTTTAATTATTGGAGAAGTTTGGAAAAATCCTATGAGAATGAACAGAAATTATCTAAGTTCAGGATTAGCAATGGACTCTGTAATGAATTACCAGCTTGTTGATGCATTAATTAGATATTATAAATATTGTGATATCGATAAACTAAAATATGTAATTAATATGATAACTACAGAGTATCCAGATGAAACAATCAATTCTTTGATGAATTTTAGTTCCACTCATGACATTTCGAGGATTATAGATATTCTCGGATGTGATTGTTTTAACAGATATAGTGAATGGAGTTGGAATTTACAAGATTCTAGCATAGAGTTTTCAAAAAATCATAAAATGACAGATGAAGAATATTCTTTAGGTAAAAAAATGCTAGGTTCATATATATGCACAATAGCATTTATGCCAGGTATACTATCTGTATTTTATGGAGATGAAATTGGTTTAGAAGGAATAGGAAATCTTTTAAATAGAAGAACCTATCCATGGGGAAATGAAGATAAAGAACTGCTTGAGGTTTTTAAAAAAATTGGCAATCTAAAGAAAGAAAACACTTTCCTTAAAACTGCTAAATTAAATATAATAGAAGTTGATGAATCAAAAATAATGTATGAACGTTATGATTCAGAAGAGTCTATTTTAGTAGTAGTAAGCCGTAAAGGAGAAAATATTTCAATAAGTTTGCCAGATAAATATCGTGAATCTGAAGTTTTATTTAAAATAGATGATTGCGATAAAGAACATTTATCTCCATTTGGAGCAATTGTTCTGAAAAAATAAAAAAGGATACCTTTATTTAAGTAAAATAAAGGTGTCCTTAACTTTTATATATCATCAAAATTACAAATATTTTAATAATTTTACTGATATGTTTTATAATCTCATAATAACTTTTATTTTATAGTAATTCTGGATTATCATTTAAAATTTTATCAACAATATTATCGTCATTTAATTTAAAAGGAACTACATACCCATGTAGTGAATTTGCTTTTTCCTTTAAAGTAGGGATTTCTTCATTAACATATATTTTAGATTTTCCTTTACCATTTTTTGCTTCTTGTACGAGATTTGAAACAGGTGAATTTCCATCAAAAGCAATTACAACAGAGCTTCTTCTTTCAAATATTTCGTAGTTAAAGCTTTTATAAATTCCAAAATCTTCACTTTCTGGTGAAATACAAATACCATTTAAATTTTCTTTTTGTAATCCAGTTTCAATATCTTTGCTAACCATCTTTGGAACAATGGCATCAACTTCGATATTTTTATTAAGTTCTTTAGCTATATCTAAAACAGCCTTCTCATATCCACTCATTTTATGGCCTACAACAAAATATGCTTTATTGCTATCAACTTTTTTAAGTAGATTTCTTATAATCTCTTTACCAGTATTTGTTAAAGTTGTTTCTCTATCTTTAGCATTGAAACTTCCACCAGCAATTATAATTGGAACTTTATTTTCAGGAAGTTTTCTAATTTTTTCTTTTAAAGCTACTGATGTTTCAAGATCTTCATTTAGACGTAATTTTATAGGGTTTTGGCTACTTTGTTTTTCATTTTTTTCTTCTTCATCTAAAATAGCAGTTCTTAAAGATCTACCATTTAGGAATTTTTTAAAAGATTCTAATTTAGTTTTAAAAGTTTCTTTGCTGTTATTTATAATCTCATCTTCAACTTTCCTCATTTTTGAAAAATCTTCATCATCTAAACCTAATAAATTATGAAGAGCTAATTGTTCGTCAATAGTATCAATACCATAAAATCCACATCCATCTGTACCTTGAACACATTTTATTCCATTTTTTAAATATGATTTTAAAGGATGATTTGCTAAATTACTTAAATTGTTTAAACGTACATTTGACGTTAATTGAAACTCTAAAACTGCACCTGTTTCTTTCATGTTTTTAATCAATTCTTTTCCTTTTTTAGAGTTTAAATCTGCAGTATATAATCCATGACCTATACGAAAATGAGGCATTTTTTGACCAGGTTTAAGGTTTGATTGTATACATTGTATGGATTTTGCAACATTATCCCTTAAACTATCGTTTTCTCCTGCATGAATACGAATTACGAAGTCTTTATCTTCATCATTTACATATTCAACAAGCTCTTTTATGACAGGAGATAACTCACTTATATCATTTATTTCTTCACCTATAAAATCACTACCAACAACATAGGGACTTTTAGCAACAGCTTTAATTACATCTAAATTTTCTCTTAAATAACTATAATTATCTTCTTGAGAATTTGTAATTAGTAGAGGAATTCTACGAATTGCAGCTAAAAATCTTAATGTTACACCTGTTTCTTTTTCTATTTCAGGCATAATCTGATGAACTTCTTCTAGGAATTCTATTGCAGGTATGCCTTTTTTGCATAAGTCTGTATTTGCTATTTCTGAATAATAAATTCCTTGCTTTTGATATTCTCTTGCAATCCATAAAAGTTTATCTTGTCTTAAAGTATTATTACAATATGGACTCAATGGATTTTTATCAATCATCATTTGAGTTAATCTAACTCTAATATTTCTAACAGGAATATTAGAAATCATTTTAGGAGAAATATCAAGTTTATTTTCACTTTCTATACCTTTTGCAAAAACATAACGATATAGATATAGTTTTTCAAGATTTGTAAAAACAGCCTGACCGTCTTTTAGAATAGATAAGCTGATTCTTATTTTATCAAGATTTTCTTTTGCATCATCTAAATTATTAAATATAAGGTCTGCGAAATTTATAAAAGTATTATCATCAATCTTTCTTGTTAGATATTTTCCTGTTAAAGAACAATCCTTGAATTTATTTTTTACTTCTTCTCTTTGTTTGAGTATAATATCTTCTTGGTTTTTAGTTAATTTTATATTTAGTTTCTTTATATAATAAAGAGGATATCTAACTTGATGACTAAGGCCCAAAGCTATTAAACATTCTGCAGATAAATTTGCATTCATATGTGTATGTAAATCAGTTCTGAATTTTGATTTTTTTAAAATATATGATTTTACTAAAGTTTTATTTGCAGGAAATTCATAATTTTTAGTTTGTGACATTAGTGTTTTAGTTATAGCTGGAATTTTTGCTTTAATTTCTATTTTACCGGTTGAATAGATATTTGCAATTTTAATTCCACCAAGTCGAAAAATAAACACTTCCTTGTTATTTCCATTGATACTTGCAGGTAAAGTGCCTTTTATAATTTTCATATCATTTTCATTCTTAATAGTAGAAACACCACAAGTTTTAGCTAAATTACTAATTAAATTTCCTGTATTATGAAAAGGTGTTTCGATAATATATGTTAGTTCATCAGGAGTGGATTTGTATAAATTTACAATAATATCTTTTTCTTTATCTAAATAAAATTTTGCAAAAAATTCTAGTTTTTCCATTAAGTTCCTCCTCTGTTAATAATAAAATATTTTAAAAAATATTATACCATAAAATTATGAAAGAATCAATAGTTATGTTAATTATAAAATAAAAAACCCCCTTAAAAAAGGAGGGGAAACTCTAATTAAAGGAGTTTTTCGACTTCTTCTTTTATAGCAAGAAAGCCGTTTTCTTCAAGAACTTGTTGATTAATAGGGAAAGATGCTACTTCAAATTCATCACAATCTTCAAGTTCGAAATAAAATGAAACAAGAAGTTCATCATTCCGAGAAAGTGTGTGATAGATGATGAAATAGAAATTTCCGAACAAGTTTATTGGAACTCCAATTGGGATTCCATTGGCATTATCTTTCATTTTGTCTACCTCCAAAAGTAAATTTAATAATGCATAAGTTAACATAACTAAATATAATTATAACATAAAATGAAAAATAAATCAAACGGAATAAAAAATTAAAAGAAAAATAAAATGAAAAAGAAGGTGATAAAAATGGAAACAATAAAAACTTCTTTAATAGGTTTGTTTTTTGGAACTTTTGGAACAACAATAGGAGGAATACTAGGAATAATAATAAATAAAAATTCTAATAAATTTTTAAGCTTTATTTTAGCATGTGCATCAGGGTTAATGACGTCAGTTATAAGCTTTGATTTAATACCACAAGCAATAGAAATTAGTAATTTACCAATAATGTTAGTTGGAATATTAATGGGGATAGTATCAATGATTTTATGTGATTTAATTGTTGATAAAAAGATAAACAAAAATACAATAATAAAAAATAGTATGTTAAAAACAGGAATAATAGTTAGTATAGGTTTAGCAATACATAATTTTCCAGAAGGTTTAGCAATAGGATCAGGGTTTGAAGCTTCTATTAGGTTGGGGTTAAGTTTAGCCATAGCTATATGTTTACACGATATTCCAGAAGGAATATCAATGGCAATTCCAATGAAAAATGGCGGAATAAAAAAGGGAAAGGTAATATATTATGTAGTTTTATCAGGAGTAACAACAGGAATAGGAGCTTTATGTGGTTACTTAATAGGAACAATATCTCAAACGATAATTGCAATGTGCTTAGGTTTTGCTGCAGGAGCAATGCTATATATTGTATCAGGAGAATTAGTTCCAGAATCAAATAGATTATATAAAGGAAGAATGACGGCAATAGGAAATATACTAGGATTTATTATTGGAATAATAGTAACAAGTATTGAATAAAAAAATTTTTATGATAAAATGTATACAAAAAAGGGGAAAAATAAATGAAAATTAAAAAAGTAATAATCGCAATACTAATTGTAGTTCTTTTAATATTTGCTTTTGTTGGTTTAAATATTTATTCAACATATAAGCAAAAACAATTCTTAAATAGCTATATAGCATTAATAAATGAACATAAATATGAAGAATTATATGATATGATTTCTGAAAATTCACAAAATCAAATATCAAAAGAAGATTTTGTAGCAAGGAATAAGAATATATATAACGGAATTGATGCTGTTAATGTGAGTATAAATATGACTGGAAAAGAAAAACAAAAAGGCAAAACAAAGATTATATTTGATGAGATTATGCCAGTATCAGCAGGAACTATAAACTTTTCAAACTCAGCAACGATTGTAAAAGAAAAAGGAAAATATAAAATTGAATGGTCATCAAACTTAATATTTCCAGAGTTAGAAAATAATTATAAAGTAAGAGTATCAACTATAGAATCAAAAAGAGGAGAAATACTTGATAGAAATGGGGAAAAATTAGCAGAAAATGGTAAAGCCTCAAGAATAGGGTTAGTTCCTGGAAAAATGGAAAACAAACAAGAAGCTATTTCTCAAATTTCAAAACTAACAGAAGTTTCTGAAGATTTTATAAATCAACAACTTTCAGCACCATACGTAAAAGATGATACTTTTGTACCAATAAAAAAAGTTTCTATGGAAGAAACAGAACTAAAAGATAGTTTATTGCAAATTCCAGGAGTAAAAATTGAGGAAATAAATGCAAGGGTTTATCCTTCAGGAGAGAGTTTGGCTCATATTATAGGATATACAGGTTCTATAAATGAAGATGAGTTGGAGCAAAGAGCAGGAAAGGGATATAGTTCAGAAAGCATAATAGGAAAAACTGGTCTAGAATATACTTGCGAAGATACACTAAGAGGTATTGATGGAAAAGAAATATATATAGAAGATGAACAAGGAAATAAAGTAAAACAACTAGCAATTCAAGAACAAAAAGATGGAACAGATATAAAAACAACAATTGATAAAAACATTCAAGAAAAAGTATATAATCTAATGAAAGATGATAAAGGTTTGTTTGTTATAATGAACCCTACAACAGGAGAATTATTAGCAGCAGTTAGTACTCCATCATATGATAACAATGATTTTTCTTTAGGAATCTCAAATGATGAATGGACTAAATTAACAGAAGATAAAAATAAACCTTTAACAAACAAATTAGAATTAACATATTGTCCAGGTTCTACTTTTAAACCATTAACTGCAGCAATAGGATTATCAACGGGAAAACTTTTGACACAAACAGAGTTCAATTATTCAGGATTGAAATGGCAAAAAGATTCTTCTTGGGGAAATGATTATATAACAACGCTTACACAGTATAGTGGAACAAAAAATATAAAAAATGCTTTAATACATTCGGATAACATATTCTTTGGACAAGCAGCGATGCAAATAGGAAGTAAAGATTTTTGCGAAGGATTAGATAAAATAGGATTTAATGAACAAATTGATTTCTCATTAAATTTAAAAAAATCTCAATATTCTAATTCTGGTACAATTGAAAATGAGAAAAAATTAGCAGATTCAGGATATGGACAAGGAGATATTTTAGTTAATCCAATACATATGGCATCTATATATTCAGCGTTTGCAAATGATGGAAATATGGTAAAACCATATATTGTGTATGATGATGAAAATAAAGAAAAAACATATTTAAAAGAAAATGTTTTTTCTAGTGAAGTTGCAAATGAAATAAAAAATGATTTAATTCAAGTAGTAGAAAATCCTGAAGGTACTGCAAATGACATGAAAATGTCAGGACATATAATAGCAGGAAAGACAGGAACAGCAGAATTAAAGAAATCTGCTGATGATAATGAAAGTGGCACTTTAGGTTGGTTTGATTGTTTTTCAATTGATGAAAATTCTTCAGAAAATATGTTAATTATTAGTATGGTTGAAAATATACAAGATAATGTAAGTGGAGGAAGCCATTATCTAATACAAAAGATACGAACTTTATTCTAAAATAAAAACTAATATTTACAATTAAACTGCTGTTTGATATTTTTTAGTAAAATAAAAGAAGGTTTATAGTTCATATAGCGTAACAAAAGGAATCAAAGTGAAATAAAGAAAAAAGATAATAAGTTAAACTTATTATCTTTTCAGAC
>CANQQC010000055.1 GCA_947625925.1 uncultured Clostridia bacterium
AGGTACTATCTTAGTACCTGTTTTATTATTTTATTATAACTCCCTTTCCTGTATATGTTGCATCTTTATCAAGTAATAAACTTAGAGCATATTTATTATGATCCAAACTTATATAATTTTTAAGTTCCTCTTTATATATCCATTTAACAACATGCTTTTTACTTTCTTGCTTAGATATCCCAATATTTTTATCTGTCTTTAATTTCCCAAAAACAAAATATAATGTTGAAAGTCTATTAAAATTTCCTTTATATCCTGCATAAAAATGATTTAATACTTTTATTGGACTTTCAAAATCTATTTGTACATCAACATATCCCGTTTCTTCTTGTACTTCTCTAATTGCCGCTTCTTCTACAGTTTCATTTTTCTCTATTCCACCCATTACAAATGATTTACATTCATAATTTTTAGTATCAACACATAAATATTTATCTTCTTTATTATGTTTTATTATAGCAATCACACTATATCTTCTATATGTTGGAATACCTTCTTTTACTTGTCTATTTCCTTTTCCTGTAAAATACGGATATACTTTTTGTTCTTTTTTATCTAATTTCCATTCTTTCAAATCAACTATTTCTAAATTTACTCTTTTGTTTTCTAAATCAATATTTAATATATTACTCAATTTAATTACTCCTTATTTATTATCCCATCCAAATTCGCTATATTTAATATTGTTTTTATAATTCTCAATTGCTTGTTTTCTATCTTCTATTATATTATCGGGCAAATTATTAATACTTATCCACTTTAATTCCTCATTTTTTTCTGGCTCATTTATAATTGGTTCACCTTTCCATTTAGTTACTTTAAAATATCCATTATAATAAATATCATCAACATTTTTATGTATAATACATATAAATTCAATATCACTTTTTTTAATTTCAATATTTAATTCTTCTTTTGCCTCTCTAACAACTGCATCCTTCATCGACTCTTGATCTTCTACATGACCCCCTGCCCCAAAGTCATAAAATCCATCTCTATATCCTGTGTCTTTTCTTTTTTGAAGTAAAATCTCTTCTCCATTTTTCCCTTGTCTACTTAACATTAAAACAATTGCTGAATAAGCTCTAAACCTTTCACTCATAATTAACCCCCATTAAAATATATTTTTCATTTTAATATCATTGCTTCTCCTAATTTAGCTTCTTTCCTTGTTATAAATCCAAACTTTTTATAAAATTTTTCTTTTCCCTCTGATGCTCCTAAATATGTTCTAATATTAGGATTTTTAATTTTTAATTCATTTACTTTTTTTAATATATTCTCCATAATACTAGTCCCTATTTTTTTACCTTGAAATTCTGGAATGACCATAATATCTTGTATATATAAAAAGATGGTTTTATCACCTATAATTCTTCCATATCCAATAATATTTTGTTCATCATAAACACATATTGAATATATGGTATTATTTAATGCTTCTTTAACAACTTCCTTATCTCTAATTCCCCATCCAACTTTTTTTGTTAAATAATTAAATTCATCTACAGTTGGATTTTTTTCTTCATATCTAATCATTTTTTCTCCATTTTTTATTTAATTCTTTTTCTTCTTTTTTATCTCTATTTTCTTGTTCAACATCAATTAAATATATCTTGTTATTGAATCCACCTTTTTTATCTCTTTTTTCTTCCATAGCTTTTCTAACATCTTTCGTAGTTATATTCTTTATTTTCATTATAGTTGAAATAACTTCCATTAAATCACCTAATTCTTCTACACTATTTTCTTCAATAAATTCATGTGCTTCTTCAATAACTTTTTTATTAAGTTCATCCATATATTGTTTTTCATTTAAAATTTTATAATTAGCTTTTTTTCCTTCTACTTTGTTAATCCTTTGAGGTATTTTATCTCTTACTAATTTGTTATATATATATTTCATTATCTACTCCTTAAAAAATCTTTTAAACAATTTAATTCATATTCAAATTCATATCTAGTAAATGTTGTTTCTTCTTTTTTTATTTCTCCAATCGAATGAATTATTGGTTTATCACAATTTTTTAATACTCCCCTATAAATTGGATTTTGAATAGCACTTATATATAATTCATCTATTAAATCCTCATATTCTTTCTCAAATCTATTTATAGGTTCTCCTTGCCAATAAACAATTCCTGTTTCTTTCCAATTATAATCAGAGGCATTTTTTAAATGTACAGCTTCTATCCCTGAGTAGTCAAAAACATATTCTTGAGTTTGTTTATCTTTAAATTTAATACCTTGAAAAAAACTCTCTATACTATTTAAATTTTTTCCTTTAAATTGAAATTTATATGGATATAGATTTGATAACATTTTTGAAAAAGAACTTTTAAGTTTAAAACCTACGTTTATCCACTTACCTGTTTCTCCAATTATTTCTTCTTCATCTTGTAAGAATTCTTCTTCACAATATATTTTTCCATTTTCTTCTTTTAATTCTTTTTGATTAAAATAATAGTTCTCTTTAAATTTTTTAAATTCTTCTAACTCTTTTTTTACTTTTTCTTCCATATTATATTTATATTTTCCTCCGATTTTATATTTTTTTCATTTTATACTTTTAAATTATATCATAAAAAAAGAGAAAAATTAAAGATATTTAAATTTAATTTTTCTCTATACTTTTATTTAACTCTTCAATCTAATTTTCTTCAACTTCATAACCTAATACATTCATAATTTCTAAATCTGAATCTGTTACAGTACCAATACTATATTCTAGTAACTTTGTTGTTTTATCACAATTTATCTCTTTAATCTTGATAAAGTCAGTTTTGTTAACAAAAATTTGGAAATCTTCATCCAAATATATTTTATAGCATTCTTTTCCATCTACATCTTCTGAGGTAATTTTAGCTTGTATTGCAATTAATAGTGATTGCCATAAATTTTCAGTACATAAACTTCCATCCATCAAAGGCATAAATAGAAATTCTGTTGCATCTATTTTGTTTGCTGTTTTTTTACCGTTTTTATCATCATTTAAAATCCAAAGTTCATTTCCATTAATATATATTTGTCGTATATTATTATCTGTTTCATATTTAAATAAACTTTTATCATCTTTTCTATAAACAGTTGTTATTGCATCTGCAGCTTCAGATTTGTAATAGTAATTTGTTAATTCTTGAGTTTCTCTTACTTTTTCCGATAACTTATTTATTATAATTGCCTTTCTTAAATTGAATAATAAAAAAACCGACAACAAAATTATTATAAAAATTAGTATGTAAAAAATAACTTTTCTTTTCATTTTTATTCCTCCTTTCTTTAGTATTTTTTTTTTCATTTCACCTACTATAATTATACCATAATTTAACTTTTTTTAAAAGAAATTGTACCTTTAAAGTGTTCTTTTATTTATATATAGAGTCTTTTAGAATTTACGAACAAAAATTTTTATTTTTTTCAAAAAAACTATTGACAAACTAAAAAATCAAATATAAAATATATTTAGTTTTAACGAACAACATTTTGGTAAACAAAGTTTTGAAAAGGAGTGGTAATAAAATGAATAAAAATAGAGTATTAACATACACAATAAGCAAAGTTAGAGATTGTAAAGATATGTATATTTCAGTACAAAATGGCGAAGTAGAAATTATCGCTCCGTATAATTATTCAAACAAAAAAATACAAAGAGTTATTGAAGAAAAAAGAGATTGGATTTTTAAAAAAATAGAAGAATATAATTTTAAAAATATCGAGGAATTTAATGGTATTGAACGCAATCCTTTAAAAGTTTTAGGTAAAGAATATAAAATAAAAATAAATTATAGAAATATTGATGTAGCTGAATTAAATATTGAAGAAAATAATATTAAAATAACATTATCAAATAAATTTAAAGGAAAAGATAACAAAAAAGTTTTAAAATTGGCAATAGATAAATTATATGAAAGTATAGCTGTAAAAGAAGTAGAAAGAGCTATGGAAAAAACAAGAATATTATTAGGTTATGCACCGGAAGATTATAAAATAGAAAAAATGAATAATGCTTATGGAAAATGTGTTAAAAATGTTATAACGATAAATCCTGAAATAGTTAAATTTGATAGAAAAATTATTGATCGTATCGTATTAGAGCAATACTTAAAAATAAAAACAGTTTGTCATAGATAAAAGTAAAGCAACAGAAATTAAATCTGTTGCTTTATTTTATCTATCTTTACTTTTTTTCTCAACATAGTTTTCTCTATCTTTTTTTGTTCCCCTGCGTTCTTCTTCCAACTTTGGATCATATCTTTTATCTATACATTTTTGTAATCCATCTTTTAATTCAACAAGTTCATTTCTTTGTTTTTCAAATTTTTCCTTTTGTTGATTTACTTCCTTTAATTCTTTTTTCTCTACAGAACCTAAATAATCTATATATTGTTTAAATTCTTGTGATTTCTCATCTAATATTTGTGTATATAGCTCTCCCATTCCATCAAAAAATTTCATTTGCTCTTTAGCTAATTTGTATAATTCTTTAACATTAGATGAACTTTCAACCATTGCTTCTATTATTTCAGTATACTCTTGTATTTCATCTTCACTTAATTCTTGTCCTTCTTCAGCTTCTATAATATCAGTAGAAAAATCATATTTCTCTTTAATTTTTTCAATTTTTTCTTTTATTGTTGGAGTAGTTCTATGTTTTAATGTAAATGCTGTTCTTTCATTTTCTATTCCAAGTTCTGCATCTAATTGTATTATTTGCCAGTTTATTCTATTAATTTTTTCTTCTAATTTCAGTTTTTCATTATAAATTATATCAGTATCTGATGTATGATCTACTACATAATCCATAAATTCTTCTTTTGAAAATTCTGGATATATTTGTTTAAATAATTTTATTGCTTCATTTAACTTCATTCCTTTTGCTTCATAGAATTGGTATAAATTTTTATTTATATATCCACTTTTTTTATCTTCTTCTTTTTCAAACTTTTTCTCCGCATTATCAATAATTATTTTTATAAAATCAATGTCGGTATTATTTTCTTTTTCTTCCTTTTTATCTTTCATATTATCAACATCCTTTCAAATTAACTTGATTAACATTATCATTTTATTTTAAAAAAGTCAACAGTAAAATATATTATAATTTTATTTTAAATTCAATTTCATCTTTAATTGGTAAACCATTATCATCATACAAAGGAATTCTAGGCTTTAACTTTCTTGAATTTTCAATTGCATTTATATAAATATTTGAAAATTCAAAACCTCTTTTTTGATAAAACTCAATAGCTCTGACATTATTATTTGTTGTTATTAGAACTAAATGTTTACAATTATTTTCTTTTGCACATCTTTTTACTTTATCGATAAGTTTTGAGCCTATACCATTGTTTTCTATAAAACTATTTAAAGAAACTATTTCACATTCATCATTTTCAATAATATATGTAATTAGTCCTATTATTTTTGTATCTTTAATAGCAATAAATCCATCTAATTTTGTTCCATCAATTATTTTTCCTCTACTAATTATCTTTGTTTCTTCCCATTCCTTTTCTAATATTTTATTCACTTTTTCTCTAGTTTTTTCATCAACTGAAATGATTTTGTATTCAGTTTTATCAAAGTTTTTAGAATAATAATATAAATCAATACATTGTAAATTTCCATCCCATATTTCTTTTTTATAATTATCTATGAAGAAATTTTTTACAGTATGGTGATAAGTATTAAAGCCATTTAATACATAAAATGGAATCATATTTTGCGTTGTTCCCACTATTATCCTCTTACATTTATCTCTATACTCTTTAAAAATATATTTTATTATTTCTTTTGCATAACCATTACTTCTATATTGCTCTAAAGTTGCAATATTTTTTAATTCATAAGTTTCCTTATCATATTTAGTAATAACTGCTTCACAAACAACCATTTCATCTTCTATTATTGCATACATTTGACCTTCTTCTATATATTTTTCAACAACTTCTTTTTCTGGATCTGCTTCTAACAACAAATCCATATGTTGTTTCTTATTTTCTTTTATATTTACAATCTTCATATATTACCTCTTTTTATTTATAAATTTCTTTAAAATACTCTTTTGCCTTTTTTGCAATATATAATACCTCTTCTATTATGTCTTTATTTGCATTTGTTTTACTATACTCACATATATCCCTTAAATATGTAATTCCTTTTCCAATCTTTTCATTCATCCAACTATAGTTTGGAAAAATCCATATATGAAAATGTGAGGCTCTTTCTTCCTGTACTAAAGTAATTTCTTTTACATTACATATCTTCTTTATTGCTCTTTGTGCATATACAATAATATCACCAATTTCTTCTCTTTCTTCCTTATTTAATTGTGAAAAAGAATTTATATGTTTTTTAATATTTACTATAAAAAATCCTGGTATTGGAATTTCAGGATCTGCTACTAATATTGTATATTTTCCTTCATAAATAATTCCTCCTGGAGTTTTCATTTCTCCATTTGCTATAGCACATCCCATACAGTCATATTCCCATTTATTTCCTAAAAAGTCTATTGCACTTTTAGAATTACCTGCAAAATTTTCGTCTTTCACTCTAATTCCCCTATCTTTGTTTTTATAAACTAAATTATATCAAAAAAAATATAAGTTATCAAACTTTTAAATCTATAAAAAAAGAAACTCATTATTTTTTGAGTTTCTTTTTTTAATAATATTTTATATTAAATTATCTATAATTATTTGTATCTTTGGTTTCTTCTTCAGTTTCCAAATTCATTTTATCGCTACACTTGTTAAACTTTTCTACTTTTAAAGATTCTTTAAAAGTATCTTTTTTATTTTAAATATATTTTTTACTGTCTATTAAATTTTATGAGTTTTTTGCTTCCTCCTTATTGTTATCATTTATTTTTGTTAATATATTTTCTCCTTGAGTTGAAGGCATAGCAATATATAAATCTTTGTTTCCATCCAAATTATTAAATTTAACAATAGTATAAGTAGAATAATTATACTCTATACTTCCTCCGTCAGAGTAAGATTCCTTTTTACATTTTCCATCTTCACTATCTTTTTCGGCTTGATTTAGAATGTCATCTGCTGTTATAACTTCTTCATTTAATGCTTTATCAAATGGATATACCATATCATCTTCTACAATAATTTCAACATCTCCACCAAAAGTACAAACATTAAAATCATACTTATCAGATGTATCTTTATCAATTATTTTATTTATTCCTAAATCCTTTCTTTGCTTATAGCTTATTTTAAATTGTTTCTTTTCTAAGTTATTTAATTCATCAATTTCTTCATTCAAATGACTTATTAAATCTTGATTACTTTCAATTTGTGAATGTAATCCCTTTACTACTTCTTTCATGTTAAAATATAAGAATGTCATTATAGCTAAAGCAAGTACAAGTATTATAATTATCATTAAACATAATATATTTGACTTCTTCATATCAATTTTCTCCTTTTATTTTTTGTTTCATCTATATTATATAGTTTTCTTTTTTATTTATCAATAATATTTTATATAATATTATAATAAGGAA
>CANQQC010000056.1 GCA_947625925.1 uncultured Clostridia bacterium
GATTTAAAAACTTCATTCATTGTACTTACTGCATTTAATGTTCTTGGAAAACCTATAAAAGGTGCTAATTGATAAATTGTTTCTCTTACTTCTATAGGTGTAGCTCCTACATTTAATGCTGCATTTATGTGTGCTGATAATTGTGGTAAGGTTTGTAACACTGCTAAAATTGTTACTGTAATTAACTCTCTTTCTTTCATATCTATCTCATCGCTACTGTGAAATACATCTCCAAATATAAACCTTCTTAAAATCTCCATAAGTTCATGATCTATTTCTTTATTTGCATCTGGTAATTCTCCAAATAATTTGTTAAAAACTTCCTTACTTTCTTCAAAACGATTCATTTTTATTTCTCCTTTCTCTGACACTTTGTCAGTATCATAATATATCACTTCTGACACAATGTCAATATTTTTCAAAAATTTTTAATAAAAAAATAGCTTATGCTTTTGCATAGCTATTTTTTACACTATTTTTATTTTTTAGAAATCCCTGTAACTATCGTTATTACTAATTTCTTCCACAGCAATTCTTATATTTCTTACCACTTCCACAAGGACAAGGGTCATTTCTTCCTATTTTTGGTCCCTCATTTATAACTGTTCTAATTTCGTCTGTTTTAATTTTTTCTCCTCTATCAACACTATTTATAGCTTCAAGTGCTGCACCTGTAATTATTGCAGTTTCTTGTCTTTGTGTTTTTTCTTGCTTTCTAATATTCATTAATATTTTTACAACATCTGCTTTAATATTAGCAATCATTTCATCGAACATATCCATACCTTCGATTCTGTATTTAACGACAGGATCTTGTTGTCCATAAGCTCTTAGACCTATACCATCTTTTAACTCATCCATACTGTCGATATGATTCATCCATTTTTCATCAACTACTTTTAACATTACAACTCTTTCAAGCTCTTTTAATTGTTCTTCTTCAAGTTCAGAACCTTTTTCTTCATATTTTTTAAGAGCTTCTTTTTGTAAATGTTTAATAACTCTGTCAATTTTTTTCTTATTCTTCTTTAAGTAGTCTGACATATCTAATCCAAAAGTATTAACTATTTCAACATCAAGAGCTTCAGTATTTAGAGATAATTCTTCAGTACCTTCAACAAACATATTTACAACATCTTCTGCAACAGATGTAATCATATTTTTTATATTTTCATGAATATCCCTACCATCTAAAACTTCTTTTCTTTGTGCATATATTATTTCTCTTTGTGCATTCATAACATCATCATATTTTAATACGTTCTTACGTATACTAAAGTTTCTACTTTCTACTTTTCTTTGAGCATTCTCAACAGATTTTGAAATAATTTTAGAATCAATTGGTAAATCTTCACTTGCACCTAATGTATTGTATACTTTAGAAATTCTATCTCCACCAAATATTTTCATCAAGTCATCATCTAAGCCTATATAGAATTTTGATTCACCAATATCTCCTTGACGACCACTACGTCCTCTTAACTGATTGTCAATTCTTCTTGATTCATGTCTTTCTGTTCCTATAATTTTTAATCCACCTGCATCAATAACTTTTTGTTTTTCTTCTTTGATTTCTTCTTCGTATTTATTTACTAATTCTTTAAATTGCTTTCTAACTTTTAAGATTTCTTTATCATCAGTATCATAGAATGTAGTAGCTTCTTCTATTAAATCTGCAGGAACTTTCTTTCTTCTCATTTCTTGTTTTGCTAGAAATTCACTATTACCTCCTAGCATAATATCTGTTCCACGTCCTGCCATGTTTGTTGCTATAGTAACTGTTCCATATTTTCCTGCTTGTGCAATAATCTCTGCTTCTTTTTCATGATATTTAGCATTTAATACTTGATGTTTAATATTTTCTTTCTTTAGTAATGCACTTAACTTCTCAGATTTTTGAATTGAAACTGTACCAACTAAGACAGGTTGTCCTTTTTCATAACTTTCTTTTATACTATTTACAATTGCTCTATATTTAGCATCTTCATTTTTATATATTACATCATTTTCATCTTTTCTAATCATAGGTTTATTTGTTGGTATTTCAACAACATCTAGATTATATATTTCTTCAAACTCTCCAGCTTCTGTCATAGCAGTACCTGTCATTCCTGATAATTTTTCATACATTCTAAAGAAGTTTTGGAAAGTTATCGTTGCTAATGTTTTAGATTCATCTGCAATCTTAACTCCTTCTTTTGCTTCAATTGCTTGATGTAAACCATTGTTATATCTTCTTCCATACATAATACGTCCAGTAAATTCATCAACAATTAAAACTTCACCATCTTTAACTATATAATCAATTTCATTTTTCATAACACCATGTGCTTTTAAAGCTTGATTAACATGATGAACAAGAGTTGAGTTTTCTAAGTCATTAAAGTTTTCAAGTTTAAAGAATTCTTCTGCTTTTTTAATACCTTTTTGAGTTAATGAAGCAGATTTAGCTTTTAAATCTACAATGTAATCATATTTTTCATTATCCTCAGCTTGATCAAAATCTTTAATATCTTCCTCAACAATTACTTTTGCCTCTAATTTTTTAACAAAATTATTTGCTTTTTTATATAAATCTGATGATTGATTTGATCTACCAGAAATAATAAGAGGTGTTCTAGCTTCATCTATTAAAATACTGTCAATTTCATCGACAATTGCATAATGTAAACTTCTTTGAACTAATTGATTATTATAAATAACCATATTATCTCTTAAGTAGTCAAAACCAAATTCATTGTTTGTACCGTAAGTTACATCTGAACCATAAGCTTTTTGTTTTTGTTCTGGTTCCATTCCAGGTAAAACAAGACCTACTGTTAATCCTAAAAATTTATATAATTTACCCATCCATTCACTATCTCTTTTTGCTAAGTAATCATTAACAGTAATTACATGAACTCCTTTACCTTCAAGCGCATTTAAGTATACTGGAAGAGTAGCAACTAATGTTTTTCCTTCTCCTGTTTTCATTTCTGCAATTCTACCTTGGTGTAAAATAATACCACCAATTAATTGTACATCAAAATGTCTCATTCCCAAAACTCTTTTTGCACCTTCTCTAACAACTGCAAAAGCTTCAGGTAAAATATCATCTAGAGTTTGTCCTTTAGATAATCTTTCTTTAAATTCAACTGTCTTTCCTTTTAACTCTTTATCAGTTAATTTAGACATTTCTTCTTCTAAACCATTTATTTTATCAACAATTGGTTTTACTCTTTTTACTTCTTTTTCACTGTATGTTTTAAATAATTTCATTTTGAACACAATCCTCCCGAGTTTATTTTTCCTTGTTACTATATCACTAAAATAGATTTTTATCAAGGAATTTCATTAAAAAAATACATATATATTATTTAAAATCATATATTGTAATAAATATTATTGATTAGAAAAGAGGATTTTATTATGTTTATATATAATTTTAAAATAAATGGTACAAAAACTTTTAAATTTTTCTTCTCATTTATGATTATCATGGTCATAATAATCCTATGTGTTTCAATATTTAAAATCTTTAATGGTGCAAATAAAAATAATGAAGAAGAATTCATTGTATCCGATTCATTAAATGAAAATGATATTTTTAAAATTGATGGTAAAAACTTCACAAGTATTTTAAGAAATATTCATGATAATATAGATACATATGTAGGAAAAAAAATTTGTTATACAGGATATGTATACAGAGTTGAAGACATAAATGATAATCAATTTATTTTAGCTAGAAACATGATAATTTCTTCAGACAATAACTATGTTGTTGCTGGTTTTTTATGTGAATATAATAAAGCTAAAGATTATAATAACAATACTTGGCTTGAAATAACAGGAGAAATAAAAAAAGGCTCATACCATGGAAGTGATATGCCTATTTTAAATATAACAGATGTAAAAGAAATAACAAAACCTAATGATGAATATGTCTATCCACCTGATGAAAGTTACATCCCTACTTCTTCAGTATTATAAAAGATAGTGTGCATCATTTAAATGCACACTATCTTTTAATATTTTATATCGCTATTATCTACTAAATAATTTAAATAACTTTCATAAGCATTATCAATCAATTCATTTTTTTTATCTGGATCTTGAGAATTATCTTCTTTTAACTCTTTAACTTTATTATTAAAATCATCATTATCAATTTTTATTTTATATTCAGATATATCAGAAATTATTTTTCCATACATTTTTGATGTTATTTTACTTTCAATTTGCTTTTGAATATTAAAGTTTTTAAACTCTTCATCATTCATACCTATTTTTCTTGCAATGTTTCTTTCAACTTCTGAAAAATCATCCAAAAACATATTTTTTATTTCATTTTCTTCTGTTTCAGTAATTGTTATATTGTTTTTTTGTGCTTCTTGATAAAGAATTTTATCTTTTATAACTTCCTTTATTAAACTTTCAGTATCTGTTTTTAAATTATCACCATGTTCTTTATTTATATTATCATTTATAAATTTTCTATAATTAACATCTAGTCTTTTTATTTCATCACCATTTACTGTAACAACAAGATCTTCTACATTACCTTCTGCTAATATATATCTGTTATCAGATTTAGTTTTAAAAACTAAGAAACATATTATTCCAAATATTATAACCCATAATATTAAAATTACAATTATAATTTTTTTGTTATTCAATTTATTCATCTCCTTCTTTTGACATTATATATATATGAATAATTATTGTCAAACAAAAAAGAGCAAATTGATTTTCACAATTCACTCCTTTATATATAAAATAAATGAAAACTACTTGCATGAGTCACAATATGGGCAGTTACTACATCCTTTGTTTTTACGTTTAATAGAGTTTATAATTATTGTTATTACAGCTAATAAAATTGCTAAAATAACTAAAATATTTGCAATATTTAAAGTTCCATTTTCAATTCTACTTCCTACTTGATAAACAATAGTTGCTAAAATCCAAGCACAAAAAGTTTGGAATGATACAGCCTTTAATAATTTCTTTAGACTTCCTAATTCTCTTTTCATTGCTCCTATAGCTCCAAAACATGGCGCACTAAATAAGTTAAATACCATAAATGCATATGCAGAAGCTGCAGTAAATGATCCAAATAATGTTCCATTTCCAAATATTTGGCTACCTTCTTCAACATCTTCAGCTAATCCTGAAATTACAGACATTGATGAAACAACTTGTTCTTTTGCAACTAGTCCTTGTATTGCAGATACTGTTGCTCCCCAATTGTTTTCTCCAAGAATTGGATAAAATACCCAAGATATAGTTTTTCCTATAGATGCTAACATACTATCTTTTATATCTACTCCATATTCAAATTTAAATGAGAATGAAAGTAAGAACCATATTACTATAGAACATATAAGTATAATACTTCCTGCCCTTTTTATAAAAGCAATTACTTTATCAAAAACATCTTTTGCAACATATTTTACACTAGGCACTTTATATTCAGGTAATTCTGAAATAAATGAATTACTAGTATGTTTAAATACAAACTTTGATAATACAAGTGCAGATAATATAATTACAATTATTGCAAAGAAATATAATGATGCAGACACTATTCCAGAATTTTCTCCAAAAAAATATCCTGAAAATAAAGCAATAATTGGAAGTTTAGCACTACAAGGTATAAAAGGTGTTAATAATGTTGTCATTTCTCTTTCATCTTGATTTTCAATTATTCTTGTTCCCATTATTCCAGGAACAGAACAACCTGAACCAACTATAAAAGGTATTAAACTTTTACCACTTAGTCCAATTTTTCTAAAGATTTTATCTAATAATAATGCTATTCTAGACATATATCCTGTTGTTTCAAGTAACGAAATACATAAGAATAATATAATTAGTTGTGGAACAAATCCTAAAACTGCACCAACTCCTGCTACTATACCATCTACAACAAGACTAGTTAAAATTTCAGACGTTCCAATTGATTCTAGCTCAGTTTGAACAAATTCACTAAATGAATCTATTAGCGAACCAACCATATCAACAGTACTACTTCCTACAACTCCTACTGACAAATAATATACTAAGAACATTATTAAAATAAATATTGGAAATGCAATCCATTTATTTAAAAAGATTTTATCTAATTTATCAGAAAAAGACTCTTTTACTGGTTTTTTCTCTACAGTATTTTCCTTTACCTTCTCAATAAAACTATATCTTTGTGTTGCAATAACCTCTTCTAAATCTGTATCATAATTTTCCTCTAGTTTCTTTGCAATATCTTTTATTTCTTTTGTTTGATATTTATCAAATCTTTCATCATCCTCTAAAAGTTTTATTGCTATGAATTTGCTATGTTTATCTATTAAATCACATTGTATAGTTTTTACTTCATTTTCTATTTTATTATCTAAAACATTTACTCTTTGTATATCTTTCTTTTTATCTATTTCTTTAATTAATTCATCTATTCCTGTTTCTTTTAATGCTGATATTTTATGTACTTTAACTCCAAGTTCTTTTTCTAACTTTTTCTCATCTATAATAATACCTTTTTTTTCAAGAATATCAGCCATATTTAAAGCAACAATTAGTTTTGTATCAAGTTCCATTAACTGTGTTGTTAAATACAAACTTCTTTCTAAAGAAGTTGCATCTACAATATTTATTATTACTTCTGGATTTTCATCAAAGATAAACTCTCTAGCTATGTCTTCTTCAGTACTATATGGACTTAAAGAATATATTCCTGGCAAATCTATAAGTTCATGTTTTGTACCTTTAATTATTCCCGACTTTTTTTCAATAGTTACACCAGGCCAATTACCAATTTTAGCATTCATTCCTGTTAGATAGTTAAATAAAGTTGTTTTTCCACTATTTTGATTTCCTACTAAAGCAACTTTCATTTAATCACCTCCACCTGTATTTTATTTAAGTCAGACTTTCCTATACATAGTTCATAATCTCTTAATTTTAAGTCTACCGGATCTCCCATAGGTGCAATTTTTTTTATTTCAACTTTTGTCCCTCTTGTTAATCCCATATCTAAAAGATGTCTTCTTGTTTCTTTGTTATCAAAATCTAAACTAACAATTTTAGCTTTTTGACCAATTTTTAATTGTGCTAAATTCATATTACACCCTCCTTAAACTTGAAACTTTTTTCAACTTACATGTGTATTATATTATTTATTTTATACAAAGTCAATAGAAACTTGAAACTTTTTTCAGTTTTATTGACATTTTTCAACATTTAGATTATAATAAATATTGATTTTTTAAAGGGAGAGTTATTAAATGGAGATTTCAGATTTAAGAAATCCTACTCAAAAAAGAGCTATAGAAAAAAGACACAAGATTTTAGAGTATGGTTTTAAGTTAATATG
>CANQQC010000057.1 GCA_947625925.1 uncultured Clostridia bacterium
TTTACAAGAGTTAATATTGGTATACAATCATTTAAAAAGAAAGAAATAAATAATTTTGGACGTTCATATGAAGAAGACGTAAACTTTAAAGCTATACAAATATTAAAAAATGCCGGAGTAAGAAATATTAGCACAGACTTAATTGCAGGATTTATTGGTCAAACTAAAGAAACATTCTTAGAATCAGTAAGAATTCTGACTTCATTACAGCCAAATACAATAAGTATTTATCATTTAAGAATAAGACCTGATTCAAAATTTGGAAAAGAAGAGCAATATAATAAAAAACCTAATATAATTTTCTACGAGTGGTATGAGGAAGCTAGAAAAATAATAATCGAAAATGGATTTAAACAAGATACAAATGTAAGATTTATTAGAGAAGATGGTGGATATATACAACAAGATTATCAATTTAATTCATATCCAGTATTAGGAATAGGAGCAGGAGCAAGATCTTATACAAGCTCAGCAGACTATATTATTGGAGGAAGTAGTAGACCAGATATTTATCAAATAACAGACTACATAGAAGGTGTTGAAAATAATACATTAAAAACTGAGAGGGTATATCACTTAAATGATGAAGAAAGAGTGCGTAGAAGATTAGTTCTTAATTTATATAAATTTGATACAAATGAATTACATGATATATATGGCGATAAATATGATTACATTTTTAAAGATATTTTAC
Organism: uncultured Clostridia bacterium; assembly: GCA_947625925.1. Taxonomy (GTDB): domain Bacteria; phylum Bacillota; class Clostridia; order TANB77; family CAG-508; genus CAG-269. The sequence continues at coordinate 695 of CANQQC010000057.1, forward strand.
CAAAGTTAATTGAAAAAGGAATGGTATCTCAAAAAGATGGAATATATACTTTAACTAAAGAAGGATATAAATATAGAGATATTATTTCATGGGGATTCTTTAGTAAAGAGGTTCAAATGAGAGACAAACAATTCTATTCTAAATTAGAAGAAGAAAATAAAAAGGAAAGGGGAGAATGTTAAGTACAAGATTAGATTACTTAACATCAAGTAAAAAATGGAAAAATTAGCTATATTAGATTGTGGAGGACAATATACAAAAGTTATTGATAGAAGAGTAAGAGAATTAGGAGTAAAGTCAGATATTTTTCCTATAAATGTAAAATCAGAAAATTTAAAGGAATATAAATCAATAATATTATCTGGAGGCCCAAATAGCGTATCATCAAATCAAAGATTAAAATTTGACGAAAAAATCTTTGAATTAGGAATTCCTGTACTAGGAATATGTTATGGAATGCAATTAATGTCAGATTATTTTGGAGGAACAGTCGATAGCAATGTTGTAAAAGAATATGGACAAAATGAAATAAAAGTTGATACAAAATCTCCAATTTTTGATGAATTAAGTGAAAAACAACAAGTTCTTATGAGTCATGGAGATACAGTTAAAATACCACCAAAAGGATTTGAAGTTATAGCAAAATCTGGTGAAGCAATAGCGGCAATAGGAAATACAGAAAAGAAAATGTATGGACTACAATTCCATCCAGAAGTAGATTTAACAGAAGGGGGTATGAAAATATTAGAAAATTTCATCAGGAAAATAGCTGAATATAAAGAAGTTTATGCATTAGATGATAGAATTCAAAGCTCAATAAAGATGATTAAAGAGAAAGTTAAAGATAATAAAGTAGTAGTTTTAGTAAGTGGTGGAGTAGATTCAGCAGTTACAGCAGCATTACTAATTAAATCATTAGATCCTGAAAATATTTATGCGATACATATTGATTCAGGATTTATGAGGAAAAATGAAAGTGATATAATATGTGAAAACTTAAAAAAATTAGGACTTAAAAATTTAATAAGAGAAAATGCAAAAGATTATTTCTATAATACAATAGTAGAAATAGATGGACAAAAAATGGGACCACTAGTTGATGTAGTTGAACCTGAAGCAAAAAGACAAATAATAGGGGAAATATTTATTAAAATTGCAAATAATGTAATTGAAAGATTAGGATTAGATCCAAAAAATACTTTTATCGCACAAGGAACATTAAGACCTGACTTAATTGAAAGTGGCAATCCAGATATAAGTGGATATGCTCATAAAATAAAAACACATCATAACGATGTTACAATTATAAGAGAAGCACGTAAAAAAGGTTTAATAGTTGAAACTAATAGTGATTGGCATAAAGATGAGGTAAGAAAAGTTGCAAGAAAATTAGGATTAGAAGAAAAAATTGCTGCAAGACAACCATTCCCTGGACCTGGATTAGCGATAAGATTAATTTGTCACGACAAGAATGAAGAAGTAGTAATTAGCAATGAAGAAGTAGAAAAAATAAATGAAATAGTAAAAGATACAGATGAAAAAGCATTTATACTTCCAATAAAATCAGTTGGAGTTCAAGGGGATTGCAGAAGTTATAGAAATCTAGCTTTATTACAAGGAAAAGGAATTGATTTTGATTGGAGTAGTGTTGCTACTACTGCTAAAAAAATTACTGATTCAATAAATACAATAAATAGAGTTGGATATATAATAAATTCTAAACAAGTACCTGAAAAAATTAATTGTTATGATATGAGAATAAATGATGAATGTGTAGAGATGCTTAGAGAAGTAGACAATATAGTAACATCTAATTTGGAAAAAAGTAAAGTAAGTCAAACATTTGCAGTTTTAGTACCAATTGGAGTTACTAAAAAATATTCAGTAGCTATTAGAACTTTTGTTACAAATGATTTTATGACAGGAAGACCAGGACAAATAGGAAAAGATGTACAAAAAGAAGCAATAATAAAAGCTACAAACGAAATAATGGATAAATATTCAGATAAAATAGAATTTGTGATTTATGATGTTACAAGTAAACCACCTGCAACATGTGAATGGCAATAAAAAGTGTATAAGAGCTTATGCTATTTATAATTATAGTATAAGCTTTTTTGATAAAAACTATTGACAAAGTCATTTTGTATAAATATGATTATAAGAAAAAGAGGTAAGGTTATGAATAAAAAAAATACAATAGTTATATATGGAGGATCATTTAATCCACCATTAAATTCTCATTTTTCAATAGCCCAACAAGTTATAAATGAATATGAAGAAGTCGAAAAAATTATATTTGTACCAGTAAATAAAACATATCCAAAAGAAGATTTGGAAGAAAATAAATATAGATATGATATGGTAAAAATGATTACAGATAAAAATAAAAATTTTGAAATATCTGATATTGATTTTAAACAAGATTATTCTATGAATACAGTAGATGTATTAGATGAAATACAAAAAGAATATAAAGATAAACAATTATGTTTTTTAACTGGAAGTGATAATTTAAAATATATATCTAAATGGGATGGAGGAAAAGAACTACTAAAAAAATATAAAATTCTTGTAATTGAAAGAGATAAAGATAATATAAATGAGATTATAGATAATGATGAGGTGTTACAATTTTATAAAGCTAATATAATGAAACTGAAGGAAGGAATAAAAAGCAATTATAATTCAACTTATGTAAGAAATCAAATAAAAAATAAGAAAAATGTAAGATATTTAATGCCTGATGAGATATATAAATATATTAAAAATAATAATTTATATAAGGAGTAAAATGTGATAAAAGATATAAATAAAGAAGTAGAAGAAATAAAAAAATGGATTATAAAATATGTAAAACAAACAAATGCCAATGGAGTTGTAATTGGAAATAGTGGAGGAAAAGATAGTGCAACTGTAATTGCATTAGCAACAAATGCGTTGGGAAAAGAAAAAGTGTTAACAGTAGCAATGCCTTGTAATTCCATAAAGACAGATATAGAAGATGCAAAATTAGTAGCTGATACTTTTAAGGTTCCAATGTTGGAAGTTAATTTAACAAAAACTTATTCAGCTCTTGAAAGCGAAATAGAACATGCTATAAACGGTAGGAGTAATAATGAGGCAAAGATAAATACAAAGCCAAGATTAAGAATGACGACACTATACTATATTGCTCAATGTATGAACTATCTAGTGCTTGGAACAGGTAATAAATGTGAAGCAACAGTTGGTTATACAACAAAGTGGGGAGATAATGCTTGTGATTTTAATCCAATAGGAGAGTTTACTGTTGATGAGGTATTACAAATTGGAAAATATTTAGGAGTTCCAGATAAAATAATAAATAAAGCACCAAATGATGGATTAGGTGGACTTACTGATGAAGAAAAACTAGGTGTTACATATAAACAAATTGCACAATATATACAAACAGGTAAAACAGACAGTAAAGCAATGAAAATAATACAAAAAAAAGAAAAACTTTCAGAACATAAAAGGCAACCTATTCCAACATATAAAAGAAAATAATTTTAATTTGAAAAAATATAAAAATAGTAGTATAATTGGTTTGTATTTTTTTGTTGAAAAAAGGGGATGGAAGAAGGTAGATAGTAATATGAGAAATATATATATAATATTAACATATACAGGCACATCTATTTCTAAAATGATTAAAGGATATACAAAAGATGAATTTTCTCATGTTTCAATATCATTAGATATAGAATTAAAACAAATGTATAGTTTTGGAAGAATATTTACATGTACACCACTAATTGCTGGATTTGTACAAGAATACATAAATAAAGGAACATATAAAAGATTTTATAAAACAAAAGCAAAAATATATTCTATGCAGATAACAGATGAACAATATGATAAATTAGTAAAAATTATTAACCAAATGAAAGAAGAAAAAAGAAAATATAGATTTAATATGTTAGGATTAGTTTTAGCAGCTTTTAATATAAAAGTAAAAAGAAAAAAAGCTTTTTATTGTGCAGAATTTGTTAAATATGTATTAGAAGGTATAGGAATAGATACTAAATTACCTGAGATAGTTAAACCAGAACAATTTAAACAATTAAATGGATTGCAAGAAATATATGAAGGTTTATTAAGTCAATATAAAGTACCTAAACAATCTATAACAAAAATAATAAAAAATGCTGTAATTCAAACATATGGACAAGAAAAACAAGTAGTATGATAAGAAAAATTAAGGGTATAATTAAATAAAGGAGAGAGCGTAATGGAAGAAAATAAAAAATTTTATATAACAACACCAATATATTATCCTAGTGGTAAATTTCATATTGGGACAGCATATTGTCAATGTATTGTTGATAGTATAAAAAGATATAAAAAAGCAAGAGGGTATGATGTTTATATGCTAACAGGACTTGATGAACATGGACAAAAAATTCAAACTGTTGCAGAAAAAAATGGATTAACACCTCAACAACATGTTGATAATATGGCTAAAGCTGCTATAAAGTTATGGAAGTTAATGGATATTGAATATGATGATTTTATCAGAACAACTGAGGAAAGACATATGAAAACTGTACAAAAAATAGTTCAAATATTTTTAGATAATGGTGATATATACAAAGGAGAATATGAAGGTTGGTATTGTATGCCTTGCGAAAACTACTTTACACAAACACAATTAGTAGATGGTAAATGTCCAGATTGTGGTAGAGAAGTAAAAAAGATGAAAGAAGAAGCATATTTCTTTAATATGAAAAAATATGAAAATTGGTTAAAAGAATTTTATTCTAAAAATCCAGATTTCATTGTACCAGAAACAAGAAAAAATGAAATATTTAAGAACTTTATAGATCCTGGATTGGAAGATTTATGTATAAGTCGTTGTACTTTTGACTGGGGAATTCCTATGCCAAATGATCCAAACCATGTACTATATGTATGGCTTGATGCACTAACAAACTATATAACAGCTTTAGGATACTTGTCAGATGATGATACATTATTTAAGAAGTATTGGCCAGCAGACTTACATGTAGTTGGAAAAGAAATAATAAGATTTCATGGAATTTATTGGCCAATATTTTTACATGCATTAGGATTGGAACTTCCTAAAAAACTTTATGCACATAGTTGGGTAGTAATGAAAGATGGAAAAATGTCTAAATCAGTTGGAAATGTTATTTATCCTGAAACTCTAATAGATAGATATGGAATAGATGCTACAAAATATTATTTATTACAACTAATGAGTTTTGGACAAGATTCTATGTTTACACCAGAAGATTTTATTGAAAGATATAATTATGATTTGGCAAATGACTTAGGAAACTTACTAAATAGAACAATAGGAATGATAAATAAATATTTTGGTGGAATCATACCAACTAACATCACAAAAAAGACTGACTTTGATGATGATTTACACAATTGCGCAAAGGAACAAATATCAAAAATAGAAGAAAATATGGACACATACCATGTAAGAGATGCTATACATGATTTATGGAAATATATTTCAAGAACGAATAAATATATAGATGAAACAGCTCCATGGGTTTTGGCAAAAGAAGAGAATACAGAAAAATTAAAAACAGTAATGTTTAACTTAGCCGAAGCATTAAGAAAAATAGCTATATTATCAGAACCATTTATTGCAAATTCTTCTAAAAAGATATTAAAGCAACTAGGAATTTCAGAAGATTGTGCTACATGGGATTCTTTAAATGAATATAATATGATTAAAGAAGGAACAAAAGTAATTGAGCAAGGTGAACCATTATTTGCTAGACTTGATAAGGAAGAAGAAATAGAATATATAAAAAATGCAATGAAAGGAAAATAAAATAAATAAAGATTGCTTTTGCAATCTTTATTTATTTTATGCATATAAAAAGTGATAAAAAATAAAAATACCTATTGACATAAACAAACATATGTTCTATAATATAAAGCATTAAAAGGAGTGATAATTATAGAACAAAAAAGAGATGTTTTAATTTCAAAAGAAGAATCAATTATAGAAAACTATTCTACAGAAAATATCAAAAATTTAATATATACAATAAGAGGTAAGCAAGTTATGCTTGATAGTGATGTAGCAACGTTATATCATTATGAAACAAAGAAGATAAATCAAACTGTTAAAAGAAATATACAAAGATTTCCAGAGAAATTTTGCT
>CANQQC010000058.1 GCA_947625925.1 uncultured Clostridia bacterium
TCAACTAATGTTACTTTTCCAAGTATCTTTCCATATGGCATTTCCTCAGGAATATATTTTTTTAATCTTTCCATTGCTTGTTTGTCTATTCCTTTTCCTGCATGTATTAATAATTCTCCTCTATATTTTGTTTTCCAATTTCTAAATTCAAATCTCTTATCTTGTTGCATTATTAAAGTTGCCCATGGTTGTTTTATTGTTAATACTTTCATTTATTTATATACTCCTTCAATATATCATAAACTTTATGTGTTGGAAGTCCAACAACACTTGTATAATTACCTTCTATTTTTTCTACAAATACACAAAATTCATCTTGTATTCCATATGCTCCTGCTTTATCCATTGCTTTTCCTGTATTTATCCATTTTTCTATTTCTTTATCAGATATATCTTTTAAAAACACTTTTACTTCATCACAAGTTTTATATTGTTTATATTTTCCATTTTCCTCTACTAGAATACAAAGTCCTGTATATATTATATGAGTTTTATCTCCACTTAGCAATCCTTTTATCATTTGTTTGGCATGGTTTCTATCTTTTGGTTTTCCATATATTTTATCATTTTTCGTGACTATTGTATCTGAACCTATTACAATCCTATCTCCTGTTGTTTTATCAAATATATCTTTTGCTTTTATATATGCTAAATTTGTAGCTTGTTCTTTCATTGAAAGTCCTTTTTCAATTTTTTCCTCAACTTTACTTACACTTATTTCAAATCTTGGAACTATCATACTTAGTAATTCTTTTCTTCTAGGTGATTGTGAAGCTAATATTATTTTCATATTTTTCCTCCTTAATTTTTCAAAACTTTTTCTAATTCAATTTCTGCCTTTTTTATAAAATAATCGTCTTTATATATTGGTATATCTATTTGTTCTAACTTATTTTTCAACTTTTCAACAGAATCCATTTCTTCATTATCTTCTGTTTCTATTTCTATTAAATTATCTCCATTTTCTATATCTTTTATTGCTATTTCAAAGCCATCTTTTTCATAGACTATATCATTTTCATTTATTTTCATTATCTCTTTATATTTAATTGCTTCTAAAAGTTTTTTTGCATCTTCTATACTTAAAATATCACAATTTATTGAACTTTGACTAACAATATTTCCTTCTTCATCAAAATTCTTATTTTTAAATGTTATTTTTTTTGATATTTTTTCCTTGTCTTTTATTTCTCTTACTAGTAATGCTTTAGATAGAATTTGTCTTGGAGTCAATTTTTCTATTTCCAAATCAGCTGGTATAAAAAATATATCATTTAAAGAAAACTCTTCTACTTTTTTAAATCCTTTTTCTTTTAATTGTTCATATAAGCTTTCTAAACTCCCTTTTATTCTAACTGTTATTTCATTACTTTCTTTTACACCCATTTTTTTCTCCTTTTATATTGAAATAAAAAAATAAGAGTCTTGAAAAAACTTTCAGACTCTTACCAATTTTGGTTGCGGAGGCAGGACTCGAACCTGCGACCTTTGGGTTATGAGCCCAACGAGCTGCCAACTGCTCCACCCCGCGATGTAATTAATATTTTACTACAAAAAAATGATTATGTCAATACTTTGCTATATAATATAGAAAAAATCACAATAATCAATTATTTTTATTGTACTATTTAATAAATATTATATTCATAAAAATGAAAAATATTATTTTTTTCTTGTATGTTATAAAAAATAATTATATAATAATTCCAGTAAATTTTTAAGGAAGGAGTGTATGATTTTATCATACAATATGAATATGGGGAAATTATTTGTAATAGATGGAACAGATGGAAGTGGGAAACAAACACAATTTGAAAAGTTAAAAGAAAAATTAGATATAGAAAATATTGATTATAGAACTGTAAGTTTTCCAAATTATGATAGTCCTAGTTCTTCACTTGTGAAGATGTACTTATCTGGTGAATTTGGAAAAACAGCAAAAGATGTAAGTCCATATATAGCATCAACTTTCTATGCAGTTGATAGGTTTGCAACTTTTAAAAAAGAATATGAACAATATTATAATGATGGAGGAATTATCTTAGCTGATAGATACACAACTGCTAACATGGTTCACCAAGCAGGAAAAATACAAGATAAAGAAGATAGAGATAAATTTTTAAAATGGCTATGGGATTTTGAATTTAATCTTTTTGGATTACCATTACCAACAGAAGTTTTCTTTTTAAATATGCCTGTTGAATATTCTTTAAAGTTAATGGCTAATAGAGAAAATAAATTTACTCATGATACAAAAAAAGATATACATGAAAGCGACACTTCTCATTTAATTGATTCATATAATGCTGCATGTTGTGTCGCTAAAGACTATGACTGGTACGAAATTAAATGTATTAAAAATAATAAAATAAGATCTGTCGAGGATATACACGAAGAAATTTATAACGAAATAAGAAAACATATATAAAAAAAGCACTCTGTTTTTAAGAGTGCTTTTTTGTCCTCTCATCTATTCTTTATTATTTTTTTTAGTCTTTCTTTTTTTAGATTTGTCCTTTTTCATCCATTCTTTTCCATCTACTATCCTTGAAACTAACATCGATGATACAGTATCTCCAACAGCATTTAACATTGTTGCTGGAGGATCAATAATTGTTGCAATGATTGTTAATATTGGAAGTGCAGCTACTGGATATCCCATCATAGTTATAATTAACATTTCTGAAATTGTTCCACCACCTATTGGAACAGCCGTAACCAAAAGATTTGCAAGTAATGCAATTCCTAGTATTCCTATTATTTCTCCTGGAGTTGCAATTGACGTTCCAAATAAACATACTAAAAACATTATTTTAAACATTGAACCTATAATAGATCCATCTTTGTGAAAACTTGTCCCTAAAGGTATTGTTGTTTCTGCAATATCTTCTGATACTCCCATTTTCTTAGTGTTTTCAATGTTTACTGGAATTGTTGCAGCACTAGAACATGTTGCAAGTGCTGTAAATGTTGAAGGTAAACAGTTTTTCCAATATGCAATTATTCCCTTTTTTCCTCCTGCCAAAAATGCATATACAGTATACATTATAAAATAATAAGCTATTGCAACTAATGTATATACAATAAAAGTTTTTAAATATCCTACTGCTATTGATGCCCCAAAACTTCCAACTAATGCAGCAAAATAACAACCTAAACCAATTGGTGCATAATACATTATAATTTGCACTATTTTATTTACTATAACATTTGCAGATTCTAAAAACTCAAATACAGGTTTTGCTTTTTCTCCAGATATATTCATTGCAATTCCAAATATTATTGCAAATACCAACAATGCAATTATATTATCTTTTGACAATAATTTTTGAAAATCATCAACTGTTAGTAGTTGTACAGTTCTATCTGCAATTGTAATATCCTCTTCTTCCTCAGTTTCTTCATCAGAAACTACTTCTTCTAAAGATGCTTTTATGTTTTTTCCGTCTTCAGTATCCACAAGTTTTACAAAATATGTGGATAAAAATCCAACTATAACTGCAATTATAGAGGTAACTATAAAAACTCCAACTATGGTTATCATGATTTTGCCAAATCTTTTTGGTTGCTTCATTTTAGCAATTGATGTTGTAATTGTTAAAAATATTAATGGGACAATTATGACTAATAATAGATTTAAGAATATATCTCCTAAAGGACTTAAAATTGTTGCTTTTTCTTGAAAACAAATTCCTATGATTGCACCAACAAATATCGCAACAAGTAAAATAATTGTTGATTTGTAGTTTGATAAAAATTTTTTCATAATACTACCTTCTCTCAAAAATAAGGCAACTGGTAATATAATTATATTTCCAGAATTTGGTTTATTATATATCAAATATTAAAATTTTGCAAATTTAAAAATAAAACAAGCTTTCTAGCTTGTTTTATTCTATATTGTTTTTATTTTGTCTTTCTCTGTCATTTTTCTCATCAAATTCATCATATATATTTCCTAGGACTTCTTCTATTGCATCTTCTAACGTTAATAAGCCAACAACTTCATGTCCTTTTTTTACAACTGCAATAGCTTGTCTAGCCTTTTGCATCATTCTAAAAACATCGTCTAACTTTTCTTCTGGTGTTACAAAAGTTGGACTGTACATTATTTCTTTTAAATCTATTTCTGATTTCTTTGAATATTGTAATAATAGATTTTTAATATTTATTATTCCAATTACATTATCTCTATCATCTTTATATACAGGAATCCTTGTATATTTACTTTCTTTGACTACTTTTAATATTTCTTTTTTATTTGCATCAACATCCACCATAACAATCTTAGATTTTCTAGTCATTGCTTTTTTTACTGGTGTATCATTAAATTCAAACACATTAAATATTAACTTCTTTTCTCCTGATTCTATTGCACCTTCATTTTTACCAGTAATTATGATTTTTTTTATTTCCTCTTCTGTTAACTTCTCAGCTTCAGCTTCAGCTATTCCCAAAGCTTTAGATACTATATTTGTTGTTTTTGTCAATATCCATACAAAAGGTCTACAAACTTTACTTAAAAATCTTATCAAATTAACTGTTCTATATGCAATTTTATCAGGATAAGCCAAAGCTAATCTCTTTGGCACAAGTTCTCCAAATATTAAAGTAAAATATGATAAAATAACTGTTACAATAACAACTACAATAGGTTTAGCAACAGTATATTCAATATTACTAAATAAAGAACCTTGAACAATAACTTCTGCAAATGAGTCAGCTGCAAAAGCACTGGCTAAAAATCCTGCTAATGTAATTCCAATTTGAATAGTTGCTAAAAATCTACTTGGTTCATTTACTAGCTTCTCTATTCTTTTTGCTTTCTTATTTCCTTTTTTTACTTCTTCTTTTAATTTATATCTATTTACAGATAAAAAAGCTAACTCTGATGCAGAAAAAACTCCATTAAAAATTATTAAAATAATTAATAAAATAATATCCCTTAACATATTACTCCTTTCTTTTAATGTTTTGATTATATCATTTTTCTTTTATCTTATCAAGAATTATAATTTTTATGTTGTTATTAAGTCTTTTATTGAATTAAATTTTGCATCTCCAATACCTGAAACTTCTTTTATCTCATCTATTTTTGAGAATCTTTTATTTTCTTGTCTATATTTTATAATCTTTTCAGCTGTTGATTTTCCAATTCCCGGTAGAGTTTCTAACTCTTCTTTTGTCGCCGTGTTAATATTAACTTTAGTCGTTTTTTTCTCATTTGTTACTTGATTTGGAATTGTTACATTTTCTTGAAGTTCTTGTTTATCTTCTCCAATTTTTGGAATATATATTTTCATTCCATCTTCAAGTTGATATGCTAAATTAACTTGACTCATATCAGCATCTTGTGTGACACCTCCTGCTTTTTCTATTGCAGAGCTTACTCTATCACCTTCTTTTAAAAATACTATTCCTTCTACATTTATTGCTCCTGCCACATGAACAACAATTTCTTTTTTGTCTTCCTCCTGTTTTATTTCCTCTTCCTGAATATCTTCCTCTTCATATATATTTAAATCCTCATCACTTATTGTTTGTGGCTTTCGTAAATATACATAGTTTATCAATACTATCGACATTATAGCTAATATTATTCCTACTATGATTTTTTGTTTTTTTGTAAAATTATACAAATTATTACCTCCTTTGTTGAATTTTGTTCAATTTTGTTATATATTATAAATGTTGTTAAATTATTTTTAGGAGAGATTTTAATGAAATTAAAGAAAAATAAATTAAATATTAAATTATTATTATTTTTTTTATTTATTTTAATTATTATAAATATTTCATCAACTGTTTTTGCGAAAACATCTAAACCAGAAATTTCTTCACCTTCTGCAATTTTAGTTGATAATTATACAGGTTCAATTGTTTATGAAAAAAATATAGACAAAAAAATGTATCCAGCTAGTACTACTAAAATACTAACAGCTATTCTTACCATAGAAAACTGTAACTTAAGTGCCAATGTAACTGCTAGTTATGACGCAATAATGTCTGTACCTTATGGATATTCAATAGCTGATATAAAGGTTGGAGAATCATTAACAGTTCAAGAACTACTAGAAGTTTTAATGGTTCATTCAGCAAATGATGCGGCAAATGTTTTAGGAGAATATGTTGGAGGATCTATCGAAAGTTTTGCAAGTATGATGAATACAAAAGCTACTGAAATTGGTTGCAAGAATTCACATTTTGTTAATCCAAGTGGAAAACATGATGAAAATCACTATTCTACAGCTAGAGACTTATCCTTAATAATGCAATATTGCATGAAGAACTCAACTTTTAAAAAACTTTCTAGTTTACGTTCTTGCACTCTACCTACAACTTCTTTTTCACCAGAAAGAAAATTTAATACAACAGTAGAACTTTTGATACCTAATACTCCAGAACAACCAAACATATATTATTATCCATATACAATTGCTGGTAAAACTGGTTTTACAACTGAAGCTCAAAATTGTTTAGTATCTGTCGCTAAAAAAGATAATTTAGAATTTACTTCAGTAATTTTAGGATCTGGAAAAACTGAGAATGGTCAAAGTGCTAGATTTTTAGAAACTAAAGAAATATATGATTATGGTTTTGATAATTATAAATACGGAAATGTTTGTAAACAAAATGATGTACTTCAAACAATTGACGTTCCATGGGCTACCCCAGAAACAGAACAATTAGATCTAGTAGTTGATAAAACTTTAACAGCTTTTGCTAAAGTTTCTGAAGATTTAAGTTCTGTTGAACCAAATATAATCTTGAAAGAAGATATACAAGCACCAATTACTAAAAATCAAGTTCTTGGAAC
>CANQQC010000059.1 GCA_947625925.1 uncultured Clostridia bacterium
ATATTTATTTTAATATATTTTTTCTAAAAAAGAAAGACTGTTGGCAAATTTTTTTACTTTGTCAACAGTCTGAGAAGAGAAATTATTTCTCTTCTTTTTCTTCTTCTTCAACTTTTATTTCTTCATATTCAACCACATTAACTGTCTTGATACTTGCTCTTGTCCCCTCTTTAATATTTTCATCTAGTTTTATAATTTTAAAAGTTCTTCTATCAATTTCTTCTAAATCTAATTTATTTGTATCAACCAATATTTTACTATCAATATTCATTCCTATTGGTAATGTTTTATGTTGGTTATCATAGTAAATACTATTTGTATATGCAATAGCATTTGCACCTTTCTTTATGTTTATTTTATATAATGTAATTTTATTTGTATTACCATATTCTGAAAAAATTCTTTCTAATTCAAGTTGAGGATTTAATTCAAAAACATTAAAATCATTATGTCTTAATCTTCCTTCTGCTATAGCTTTGTATACAACAATATCTTCATGAATTTGTATCTTTTCAATAGCCTTAGATATATTTTCTATAATTCTTTCTAATGTTAATTTATATCCAATTTGTTTAGTATTCTTTGTAACCTCTAATATTCTAAACTTATCTTTAGGAGATTCTCTATGGCGTTGATTGTTTATTTCTCTTACTTTAGTGTCCATTAGACTACCAAAAATATCAAAATCTTCTCTTCTATCTATTGTTTGTTGTTCTTTTAATTCAATTTTTAGTTGCTTTAAACTCAATTCTATGTCTTTTGGAAGAACTTTATTTTCTTTAACTTTGTTCATTATGTCTAATTGGTTAGTCGCAGTAATATATATACTATCTAATTCTTCTTTAGATAATAATTTTCTTTGCTTCTCATCTAATTTTTCACCAAATTTTTCTATATCTTGTTCATAATCAAATACTTTTTCTACTTTCTTTGTAACATTAACTTCTTCCGCTTCTCCCTCTGCTAATTGCGCAACCTCATCTTTATTACTGTATTTCCAAAACTCAAATATACTCTTCTTATGATTATCAATTTCCTCTATAAATAAAGTAGCATTTTCTATTTTTTTCTTCATATTTTTGTTTTTTAATTTTATTGCATTAATATCCATTAGTAGATTTTTCATTTCAGATTCTATAACATCATATTCCTTACATTGTTTAATTAGCTCTTCTATTGTATAATTGTTTTTTGTTACAACCTTTTTAAATTGTTTTGTTTTTATTTTTTCTCTTTCATTTTCTTTTTCTTCTTGTCGTTCTTCTTTAGGTTTTACTACTTCTCCCTTATCTTCATTTACAAATTTAGAAGGTCTTTTTTTACTATATTTAAAATAATATTTTACTTTTCCAAAAAATGTTTTTTTACATTCTAGAAATGTTGATATTTGTCTTTCTTTTGTTAAATATTCAAGTTCTAATCCAGTTGCTTCTATCTTAAGATTTTTTAACATTTCTCTATATTTTTTTACTTGTTTAATAGTATTTTTTTCTTTTTCTTCTACATCTCTAAATCCATCATTAATAAATTGAGCTAAAGTTTCATATTGTATAATTTGATCATCTTGATAAAATTCTATTGATCCAGTTCTATTTATATTTGTTTTAAAATTATAGAAATGTGGAAGTTCAGTTTGTAATATAAATAAAGCTCTTAAAAGTCTATAAAACTTAACTGCTTCTTCCTTTGAAGATAATTTTATTTTATATGGACTTTTTATTTTTCCATATACTTGTGTTTGTCCAACAATTTGAATAGACATATTTCCTAATCTATCATATACTTCATAAATCAGTGCCCAATCATTTGTAAATATCCATAAATAATTTTCTAACTCTTCAAATTGTCTTCTTTTTAAATATTTTGTTGAATACTCTATATTTCTAACTGGAACAAATATTTTTCCAGTACGTCTTGACTCTATTTGCTTTTTTAATAAATAAAAGAACGTTGAATAATCCGAATCTTCTGTTGGAACCATCATAAAATATTTATCTGTATTTTCAGAATAATAAATTTGCCATAAATAGTTTCCTTCATATTTAACTCTAAATGGTATTTTCTTATTAAGTTCCTTTTGCTCTTCTTCAATTTTCTCTATATCGTCAATTCTGACTGATTTTAACATTTTTAAGAAAGTTGCATGTTTCATTACATTTCTTTCATTTTTACTATCTAAATAGTCACATAATGGACTAGCACTTTTATATTTTTTTTCTATATCATCTAGTCTATGTGTAGGAGATAATAAAATTTGTATATCTTTTATTGGTATATATCTATATTGTTTATATTGTGAATCATCATATCCTGTTAATACCATAAAATCTAAAGGTTGAAATTCTTGTAAATTTCTTGGTATATTTTCTAAATCAAGACCTAAATATTCTAACTTTTCTTTTATATTATCCTTAGGATTTATAGTTGCCAACAGGTCTTCTCTCCTTTCTAAATTTATTTTATAATTTCATAAAAGTTCTCAAATTCATATCCTCTGTCTCTAAAATATGCAATTATCTGTGGTAATGCTTGTACCGTCGTAGTTTTTGCCTGTGCATCATGCATTAACAAAACAATACTATTTTTTCCTGCTACTGTTTCATCTGTTCTTGCCATTAGTTTTTCTATTGGTAAATTATTTCCCTCTGCGTCACCTGATAAAGCATTCCAATCTATATTAAGTATTTCATTTTGTATTAGTAATTTTTGTGCTTCTGTCTTTACAGCTACATATGGTCCTCCTGGAAGTCCTCCTGGGAATCTAAATAAATGTGGATTATATTCAGATTCTCCAATAGCATTTCTTATCGCTTGTACACATTGATTATATTCATCTAATACCGCTTGAGGTGATGAGTATATTTGTGAATACACATGTGAATAACCATGACTTGCTATATAGTGTCCTTCATCATAAGCTCTTTTTACTAACTCTGGTTGTACTTCAACTCTAGAACCAAGTTCAAAAAATGTAGCTTTAATACCTTCTTGTTGTAAAATATTTAATATTGACTCTGTATTAGTTGATGGTCCATCATCAAATGTGAAGAAAACCCTTTTTTTATCGCTATTATATATTTTTTGCATATTTTCTACACCTTGATTTGTTAGTTTAGGAAGTTTAGCTTGTCTTTGTGCTTCTTTTTCAGCTTCTATTATAGCCTTCTTTTGTTCTTCTTCTTGCATTTCTTTTTCAATTTGCTCTCTTCTTACATCAATCTCTTTATCTCTTTTATTATCGGCATAAATCATTGATACTGTTCCAATAACTAGAATTAAAACAGATATTAAAACTGCTGATACTAATATTACTTTTGTTTTATTTAATTTTCTCTCTACTTTAATGAGATAAAAACTAGCTTTTGTATTTTCATTTTCTTTAGTTTTTTCATTTTTGAAAACATTTTTTAAAGTTTGTTTTATACTTTTATATAAATTATTTAATTTATCTTTTAAAATATTAGTGTTTTCTTTGTTTAGACTTTTATTTTTTTCTTTTGAATCACTAATACGTTTCCATTTCATTTCTACCCCTTCTATTTTTTTACATAATCTGACTTTTATTCCAAACCTATTATACACTATTTTTTTGTTTTTAACAATTATTTAAGGCATTTTATGTAAAAAAAGTTTATTATATAAAATATATAATAAACTTTTTTTGAATTTTATTCATCTTTTGTTGTGTTTATTTTTAGTAATTTAAATATTTCTACAATCACAATTGGTGAGAAAATCAAAATTACTAATTCTATAATATTATTTTTTGGTAAAACTGGTATGCTAAATATTTCTCTTAATGCTGGTATCATCATTACCACTAACATAAGGATTGCAGATACAACTACTGCTAAAATCAATTTACTGTTATTAAATATTTTTGTTTTAAAGATTGATTTTTTATTATTTCTTATATTAAATACATGTGCTAACTCTGAAAGTGCTAATGTTGCAAAAGCCATAGTTTGTCCCACTTCTATTTTAGATTCATCTAATGATAATCCATCTATTGGTGTTTTTGTTGTATACATACCTATCATAAATGCTGTTAACGTAATTAATCCTATCATTATACCTTGATATACTATTCTCCATGTATTTCCTTTTGTAAAGACTCCTTGTTGTGGTTTCATTGGTTTTCTATTCATTATACCTACTTGTGCAGGATCAAATGCTAGTGCTAATGCTGGTAATGAATCTGTAATTAAGTTAATCCACAATATATGAATTGGTAACAATATTTCTAGATGAGTTATATCTGTTATTCCAAACCATTCTCCAAAAAATGGCGTTAATACTGTTGCCAAAAATAGAACTATAATTTCACCAATATTGCTTGATAACAAAAATTGTATGACTTTTAATATGTTATCATAAATTCTTCTTCCTTCTTCAACTGCAGAAACTATTGTTGCAAAATTGTCATCTGTTAATATAACATCAGCTGCTTCTTTTGCTACATCAGTACCAACTATTCCCATTGCACAACCTATATCTGCTTTTTTTAGTGCTGGACTATCATTTACTCCATCACCTGTCATTGCTACAATTTCTCCATTTTTTTGCCATGCTTTAACTATTCTAACTTTATGCTCTGGAGAAACTCTTGCATAAACACTATATTTTCTAATATTTTTTTCAAGCTCTTCATCTGTCATTTTTTCTAAATCACTACCAGTTAGAGCTTCACTTTCATCTTCTAAAATCCCTAATCCTTTTGCTATTGCTACTGCTGTTATTTTATGATCTCCTGTTATCATAACAGTTTTTATTCCTGCTGTTTTACATTTTTCAACTGCAACTTTTGCTTCTTCTCTTGGTGGATCTATCATTCCAACCATTCCTAAAAATGTTAAATTGCTTTCAATGTTTTCCATTTCTTCTTTTGATGGCTCATGATCTAATATTTTATATGCACAAGCCAAAACTCTTAATGCTTCTTTAGCCATACTCTCATTATGTTTTCTTATTGATTTTGTATATTCTGCAAGATCATTTTTAACTTCATTATATAAAAGATATGTATTACATCTTTCAAGTAATTCATCTACTCCACCTTTTGTAAATACAAAATATTCATTTCCAATTTTATTTATAGTTGTCATTAATTTTCTATCTGAATCAAATGGAATTTCATTTATACGTGGCATTTCCTCTGTATTAGTATTTACTCCTAAATTAGACACCATATCTATAAGAGCTGTTTCAGTTGGATCACCTGTTAATGTTCCATCTTCTGCAATTTTTGTGTCGTTGCAAAGCATATATGCTTTTATTAGTTTTTGCATATCATCATTATTTGCAAATTGTTTCATTTCTGAAACATCTTTTACATCATCATTTATATATATTTTTTCAACAGTCATTTTATTTTGTGTTAATGTTCCTGTTTTATCTGAACAAATTACTGTTGCACTACCTAATGTTTCAACAGATGGTAGTTTTTTTACTATGGCATGTTTACTAACCATTTTTTGTACTCCAATTGCAAGTACAATTGTTGATACTGCAACTAGTCCTTCTGGAATTGCAGCAACAGCCAAACTAACAGCTGTCATAAACATTGCTAATATTTCTTTACCTTGTAAGATTCCTATCACAAAGATAATTAAACATGCAATAATTGCAACTATTCCTAAAGTTTTTCCTAATTTATTTAATTTAGCTTGAAGAGGTGTTTCTTGTTCTTCAACTTCATTTATCATTTTGGCAATTTTACCAACTTCAGTTTGCATTCCTGTTGCAACTACTATTCCTTTTCCTCTTCCATATGTAACAAGACTTGAAGAAAATAGCATATTAATTCTGTCTCCTAATTCTACTTCTTCGTCTTCTATTTTTTTAACCTGTTTTTCAATTGGTACAGATTCACCTGTAAGTGATGACTCTTGTGCCTTTAAATTTATTGCTTCTGTTATTCTTAAATCTGCTGGAATAAAGTCTCCTGTATCTAATACTACAACATCTCCTGGTACTAGTTCTTTTGCAGGTATTACTTTTACTTTTCCATTTCTTATTACTTTTGATGCATGATCTGTTAGCTTTTGTAAAGCTTCTAAAGATTTTTCAGCTTTGTTTTCCTGTGATACACCAATAATTGCATTAACTATTACAACTACTATAATAACTATTGTATCAGTAATTCCTTCTCCATTTGCTATTCCTACTACTCCTGATACAATTGCAGCAATAATTAAAATAATTATTGAAAAATCTTTAAATTGTGCAATAAATTTTTGTAATAATGATTTTTTCTTTTTAGTTTGTAATTCATTTAGTCCATATTTTTCTTGTTTTTCTTTTACTTGCTCATCATTAAGTCCTAATTCTTGATTTGTTTGCAATTTTCTTTCTACATCCTTAATTTCTTGGTTAAACCATTGTTTTTCCATCTTTTCTCTCCTTTATTTTTAATTTAACCTTCTTATCATAAGCATAAAAGCAAGACTCAAAGGTTTTACCCTTTAAAAGTCTTGCTTACTTTACTAAAGCTCACTAACCAGATATGACTCTCATATCGCGACTGTTGATTAGCAATTTTTTAAGCTACTCCCTTTTAAATTTTGGTGACCCCTACGGGAATCGAACCCATGATTCCACCTTGAGAGGGTGGCGTCTTAACCGCTTGACCAAGGGG
>CANQQC010000060.1 GCA_947625925.1 uncultured Clostridia bacterium
TTTTTCTATATTTATATATATTTCATCTTCTCTTTTAGATTGAAATATTGGAAGGTTGTTTTTCATCTTAATATCTGCAACTATTGGTATTAAAGACATTCTTAAAGTTATCATATTTTTTATAATATTATCATACATATCTAATTCTTTTCTTATTAAATCTAATTTCATAATTATTCTCCTTTATTTAATTTTTTCTAATAATAAATCAATACCTTTTTTATAACTATCTTTTCCATAACCACATATTTGTTTCACACACACATCTGTAATAACTGAAACTCTCCTAAAATCCTCTCTTTTATGAATATCTGACATATGTACTTCTACATATGGAATATAATCTACAACAGTTTCTATAGCATCACGTATTGCATATGAATAATGTGTATATGCACCTGCATTTATCACAACACCATTATATTTATCCTTACTTTGATGAATAACATCTATTATCTTACCTTCATGGTTTGATTGATAAAATTCCAATTCTACACCAAGTTTCTTTCCATACTCTAGTAACTGTTTATTTATTTCTTCTAATGTTTCTACTCCATAAATATCTTTTTTTCTAGTTCCTGTCATATTAAGATTTGGACCATTTAAAACTAATATTTTCATTTTTACCTCCTACTTTTATAATATATAATTTTAAATTTTTTATATATCTAGTTTTATTCCTGCCAAAAGACATTTTATTAAATAAAAAGATAGAACTCATTTTCAATGAGTTCTATCTTTTTTATAGTTTTTACATTTTACTTAACAATCTAGTGTCATTATAAAAATATTTATACTCATTAAAAACGAAATTATATACAACATAAACCTTGATTAAAGTAATCAAAGTTGAATTTAAAATCAAAATTTGCATAATTAACGTTTTTCATTTTCAAAATATTCCTTTCTATATTTTAATATTAAATTACCGCTGATGAAATATGGAATACTTCTCCATCATCTTTTAATTTCCTTTTTGTTGTTCGTAAAATCCTATGTTCATCATCTAACAATAGAAGATAATCATAATTTTCAGATTTTTCTTTCATTTTTTGATATTTTATAACTTCTCTTATTTCATTATTATAATCTCCACGATCTCTAACTAAAATAATATAATTACTTTCATCAATAAATGAAAGATATTTTTTTAACCATTGCTTTTTTTCCTCTTCAATTATAACACTTCTTGACAAAGTCAATATGTAAATATCTAAGTTCTCTATTTTGTTTAATTCTTCTAGCTTTTTTATTACTATTTCTATAGGTTTAGAATTTAAAAATACATCTTTTGTTTTACTTGTAATAAAACCGTCGTCAAAAACCTCATATTCTGCAATCGTGCCATCCATATCTACAAATAATGCAACTCTATTATGTTTCTTACAAATATCTTTTATTTTTTCATAAAACCCCATAATTTCCTCCATACTTTCATAATTTATAATTATTTTACTTCTGTTTTCCATAATCCATGCATATTGCAATATGCATATATAGTTGAATTTGGTACATATTTAAATTTTGCTTCTGCATTTTCTCCTGGTTGTAATTTTACCATGCATTCTTTTTTTGGAGTTACTAAACAAATCCATTCTATATAGTGTTGTTCTTCCATAACATGGTTTACTTTTACAATTACTTTATCTTCAACTTTTTCATAAGTTGGTACATGCTTTTCTACTGCTGCATCAACTGAATTTGGTACTAATGTTTCCATAGAATTACCACAGCATTTTATATCTTTATCATCTCCAAAAACTTTTAAAACTGTTCCACATGTTTTGCATCTTTTTATTATTAATTCTTTATCCATTTTTATCTTTCCTTTCTTAATTTAAATTTTTGCTTATAATTTCGAATCCGATATATTTTTTATACTTTTATTTTCAAATAATTTTTGTGCCAAATAAATTCTAATACATATTTCAACTACTGTCAACTATCACTATTTCAAAAGTTTTGCTTTACTTTGATATAAAATATATCTATTTATTACAATATCATTTTCTTTTCTACTAATTACTTTTATTTTTTATACTTTTATTAATCTATTTTCTCATGATATATTACTTCTTTACCATTATTTATAGCATATTCAATTTCATTTTTTGTACTATTTCCAATATACCCATCAATATTAACAACATAAATTGCATCACACATATCGATTTTCTTTTTATGAATTTTGTCTAAAATACTTGCATCTAATCCTTCATGTTTTATACCATTAACATTATAAACGCATTGGATAACAGCATAACCATTTTTTAATTCTAATTCTTCTGCTATTTCCATCATTTGTTTTGAATATTTCATGCTTCCACAAATTGTTACTACTTTTGTTTCCATAATAAATTCTCCTTTTATGTTTCTAATATTTTTTGTTAACATAAGTTTAAAAATCGTATTGTATACCAAGTTTTTATTATTAATTAATATTTTTTAAAAGCTAGAAATGCATTAATTTCATCATCTCCAGCTTTTTTAAATTATTATTTTCTTCTTTTAAACAACTTCTTTATAAATTCTACTATTTTTTCAAAAAATCCCTGTTTTTTTACTTCCATAGGAAAATCAGATTGAGAAATATTAACATTTGTAGTTTTGTTTTTAAATACTTCTTCAGAATTATATTTTTCTTTTAATATCATTTGATATTTTTCATCATTTTCCTTATACATTTTTAATTTTTTCTCTTTATTTTCACCTGAAGACAAATAATTCAAATCAAGCCAAGCAAGAATAATTCTTGCTTCTTTGGAAATATTGTTAATATCAAAAATATTATTAGGGTCTATTTCTGAAACATATTTAGTATTCCTATTATCTTTGATATATTGTAAAATTTCCATAGGGATCTTCATTACTGTGCGTTTATTCATATAACTAAGAGTTTCAAAAACTTCAGCATAAGCAATATCATCTGTAACCATTATTAAATCCCCTCCTTTTCAATATTTGTCTTGTCAACTGCTAATTTGTTTGCTCTTTCTAATTCACTAGCTGTAATGTCTTTATCAAACTCAAAAGGTAATTCATTAGCATTTTTATTTTTGTACCATGTTCTATATGCATCAATAAATAATTCTAAATCTTCATCTTTTCCATATATATCATATATACTTTCCATATCATCTTCTTCGATCCAACCTCTAATACGTTTTAATTGACCTTCTGTATATCTTCCTTCATCAATTAATGTCTTACCAAATATTTGATAATCTAAATTCATTACTTTTTTTGCTTCTTTAATATATTCAGATATTTTATCAATTTCAAAATCTTTTACAAAAATATCTTTTCCATATTCTTTACACAATACTTCATATATTTCTTTTATCAAACTTTCTGCATCATCAAATTTATGTATATTATCATTTTTTTCTTTTAAAGCAAGTGATGAAGCTGAATCATCTCCAAAACCATCAAAGCAAAATGAAGGAATATCTTTATTTTTTGCTAATGTAATTTCATCTTTTACTCCTTGTCCACCACCAATAAAAATACAACATCCTTTTTCTTTTGGTCTATTCCCAGTACTTAGATGATTTATCTCACCATTAACCGCCTTGATAAAAAAATCAGAAAATCTATCCCAACCGTTAATACAATCTTTAAGAAGAAGCACATCTGTTGTTGTTTCCTTTTCGATTTTGTTAAAATCTCTCCCAGCATTTGGATCTTCTAGGAGTCCTAGGTAATAAGGTATTAATCCTACACATCTTGTTCCCTTTTTGCTATTTCGTATTGCATCAAATGCAAAGCGTTCTGGTCCACAATTGGTACCACCTGTTACAAAATAGCATTTTTTAGGATCTACAATATCAGCTAAAACCTGTAAGCAAATAGAAATAGTTTTATATTCATCAAAATTACCCTTACTTCTTGTTTTAAAGCTACCTCCTGCAATTCCAATAGGTATAGGTGGCAAAGGAGGTACTTTTTTTTGCTCATTAAAAAGTCTAACTTCTTGTACTTCAAGCTTTTTAGATAATCTCATATGTGGAATTTTAAAATTACCGTTTCCGAAATGCTTCGCTTCTATTTCTTTTCGAGGTTCTTGCATGTCTTGTAAATAATTATTTTCATTATAAATCATTTTCATTAAATCGATTTCATATTTTTGGGCAATTTCAATTTGCTCAAAAGGATTTGATTGATACATCCCAGCCCCATCTGTTCCTAAAAATTCTCTAATTCCGTATTTATCACATAAATAAACAGTATTTTCTACATATTTATCTTTTCCATCTTTTTCTATATAGCCTAATTTTTCATTAGAAGCAAAATTGAAATCAACAGCAACATCCATTTCCTTCATTAACTTGGCTGTCTCTTCATTTATTCCATGTATTGCATGTCCAATTCTTATTTTTGGGTATGTATTGCCATAATGATTAGCTTCTTCTTTTATAATTGATAATACATCTTTTATTCCTGTCTCATCCTTTAAATTTTCTCCACTATGTATTCTTATCAAAAAATCAGGATTTTCACAACCAAAATCTGTAAGTAATCTAAAAAATGATTCATAATTTTTTAGTTCTTTTCCATGCTCTTCACACCCGCATTATATCATATCCTATTATATAAGGATTCTTTTTGATCAACTCCAACTCTGAATTTTTAAATTTTTCTATTGACATTTGACTTCTAGAAGAACCTAATAAAAATCGTAATTTAACTCCTGTTTCTTCTTCTATTGAATCTATTATTTTTATTAATTCTTTTATTTCTTTTTCTTCTAATTCTTTTTGTTTTTGTTTATCTTTTTCTCTTTTTTTAGAAATTAACGTATTATAATCTGCTGTTATTTCTGCATATTTAACTCCATATTTTGCATATTCTTTAGCTATAGCCTCAAAAAATTCTTTTTTATACCCTTTTTCTATTAATTTATCTACAATTTTTTCTCTTCTACTATTTATTTCTAACATTTCATTAAAAACATCAACAGTTTCAGTTATTTCCAATGTACTTGGGTCAATTTCTTCACCTAATAAATCTCGAGCTAAGTTCGATAAAGTTTTACCTGATAACACAGCATTTATATGAGAATGTACATCCGTTTTTTGATGACATATTTGTTCTTCAATTTGTCTTGCTATATTTTCTGCATCTTCTTTGTTTTTTATTTTATCTTCAATATTTCCAAACCCTTTTAATTCAGCCCCTGTCATTAGCTTCTTTACTAATTCTTCATGAGAAAATAATTCTTTATCTTTAATATATTTAGCTTGAGCTTTACTAAATTCTTCTTCTAACTCTTTGTCATCAATTTCAATTCCACAAGACTCTAAAATTGGTTTCAAAGATTTTAGGTCAGATTGAACTTCACTATATGGTAATAATTTTAAATCAACAAATTTATATTTATTTACACTATCTAAAAATTCTTCAGAATTACTTTTTATCCATTCGTCATGTATGTGAGATAAAATATCTATAACATTACCATATTTATTTTCACATATTTTTAATTTGATTGGCTCTGATAATTCTTTTAAAATATTTTCCTTGGTATAAACATCTTTTAATAATAATTCTTTTTGTTCATCAGTTAATTCTGCAATTTTAGCAATTGCATTTATTGCTTTAATTTCTGAATTAGCTTGTTCTGCTGATATTTCTTCAAAATCATCCAATTTTATTTTATCGTTTTTTACTATTTCTCCCATGATAGTATTTTTTATTGATTCTGAACTTTCATTATTTGGCATAGTTAAGCTCCCTTCAATTATGATACATTTTTCATTTGTATTATATCATATAAATATTACAACATTATTAAAAATGTGTTAATTTTATGTTAAATAATTTTTCTTCAAATACTCCATTTTCTTGGAGTTTTAATCTCTTCATCATTTAATACTTTTACTCGTGTGTTTAAAAAATATAAACAAAAACTTATTGAAAATATATTGATTATATACAAAGAAATAGCCTATAAATAGATGTTTTTATGCTACTTCTATATTTTCATAAAAATAAAAGTCTAAAGTGCTTACATACCAAGCATTTTAGACTTTTATTTGTTTAGCTTTGTAAAGGTTTCTTAATATAACAAACAAGAGTTACTATTTCTAGCAACTCTTGTTTGTTATATTTCTTATTTTTCTTTAAATACTCCATATTCTGGTACTTCCACTTCTTTTATGATTTTTGTAGCTTTAACTAATGCTGGAACATATAATAAGACTTGCACAACATATATAATGATGGTTCTTACACCGTCTGATCCACCTGTTACGTAATTTCCTATAGTATTGTTTGTAAACATTATAGCTTGCATTAAGAAAAAGTCATTTAAAGTATGAACTAAAGCAATAGCCCATAAATTTCTTGTTTTCAAATATACGGCTGCCAAAAGTACACCTATTGCACCTGTTTGGAGAGTTTTTCCTATTGACTCGATAATGCCTGTTAAATCGTGGCTTCCACCTACTATATATGTATAAACGTGAACTGCTCCAAATATAATAGAAGAAGTTATTATTGCTATCCAAATACCTTTATGTGTGTTTCCTGTTTTTCTTAAAATTCCTTGAAATACTACACCTCTAAATAGGCTTTCTTCAAATAAACCTA
>CANQQC010000061.1 GCA_947625925.1 uncultured Clostridia bacterium
TCAGATGACTATAGTATAATGTATAGAGTTCATGTAAGAGATGTTGGCTGGATGAATTGGTGTTATGATGGAGCAAGGGCAGGGATTGTTAAAAAGAATAAACCAATTGAAGCAATTCAAATAAAAATAGTACCTAAACCAGATAAGATGAAAGTAAAAATGTATTTAGATTCACCAAGTAACGAAACAATTAAAGGTGGAAAAGTATCAGTAAAAGGATGGGTAATGACAACTGTTCCAAATACAAGCATTAAAATTAAAGTTGATGGTGTTAATACAAATGCAAAAATAACAAGAGAAAAAAGATCAGATGTAATAAAAAAAATAACTGGGTATGGAACAATAAAAGAAAATCCAAAGCCAGGATTTAAAGCATCTATTGATTTTTCTAAGTACTCAGAAGGAAGTCATAAGTTATCAGTTCAAATCATTTCAAAAGAAAATGAGATTATTGCAGAAAAAACAAGAACAATAACTATAAGCAATAAAATAACATATGGATCAAGCGGATTAAAAGTAAAAGGAGACAGTAGAGGATCTGATCTACAGTACTATAAAATTGGTAATGGAAGTAATGTACTTTTTGCAGTATTTACGTTACATGGATTTGAAGATGGATGGTACAGAGACGGAGTAGAATTATACAATATTGCAAATGATTTTTATAATAAATTATCAAAAGGAAATTATTCAGATATAACTAACAAATGGACAATATACATATTCCCAGAAATAAATCCAGATGGAAGAAAATATGGAACTACAAATAATGGTCCAGGAAGAAATACATTATTTAGTAAAGCACCTGGTGGTAAAGGAATCGATTTA
The DNA here is from genome assembly GCA_947625925.1 of uncultured Clostridia bacterium. Classification (GTDB taxonomy): domain Bacteria; phylum Bacillota; class Clostridia; order TANB77; family CAG-508; genus CAG-269. Next base: position 829 of record CANQQC010000061.1, read on the forward strand.
AATAGATGTTGGCAAACGGGTAGTAGTTATATAAGATTTTCTGGAAGAAATTATAATGGAACAGGAGATTGCCAAGCTTATGAAGCACAAGCTTTGAAAAAGGTTTTGTTAGATAAAAAATCAAAAAATGGTCAAACTGTTTTAGTAGATTTACATGGATGGCTTAATCAATTGATAGGAGATAGTGATGTATCATCTTACTATAAAGCACAAATTCCAAGTTTAAATACAAGTACAGTTGGACAATATGGAACTCAATATTTAATAAAATGGGCTAGATCTAATTTGGGATCTAAAAAAAGAACAGCAAAAGCAACTTTAGTTGAATTACCTGCTGTATCAAGTCATCAAGATTTAGTAAATAAAAACTTAACTAATAAATATATAAATGCAACAATAAACATGTTAAGAAATACATCAGTTCCTTCTGGTATTTCACTTTATTCATCAAGTAAACCAACAGTAGATATAAAAGATGAACAACAATATAAAGTAGCACTTGCTGGAATGATAAAAAATGATATGCCAAATAATAACGAAGTGGATAACTTAGTAGCTAAGAAAACTGAGAAAAGTGGTATATGGATAAGTGAAAACTCAAGGAAAGAATTTTTAGAATTTGTTAATTCTTTTAACAATAACATATTTGAAATAGATGAAGAAGGATATTTACAAGTTAAACAAGATGAAAATAAAAAATCTGGAGATATTGTAAAAGCGATAAAATCTAAAAAAGAATATATTATAGATATGACAGGAAATTATTATTTATATGATGATGTAACAGGAAAGATTATAGCAAATTCTTTTGAGCAAATGGATCCTGATCAAAGTTGTGAATATATAGAATTAACGAACAAAAAAGCTATCTTTATAACTTCAAACAAAAAAGGAAAATTAAATAAAAAAGAAATATATGAAGCATTTATTGAAATGATAAAATAAGAAAAAGCAGTCATAAATTTATGACTGCTTTAATGTATCTTCAAGAATGACATTTTTTATTATATTATCAGCATCTTCTTTAGTAATATATCGTTCTTCAACCATTTTGTCTAAAACATAAGATTGTCTTTTTTTTGTTAAATCTGGATTAACTGTAGGTGAATAAACTGAAGGAGCATTTGGAATTCCTGCAAGTATTGATGCTTCATTTAAATCTAAATCTTTAGGTTCTTTACTAAAATATCCCATACTTGCATCATAAATATTATAATAGCCATCTCCAAAATAAGAGGAATTTACATATAGAGCAAAAATTTCATCTTTTGAATAATTTTTTTCTAACTCATATGCAGCAAATATTTCTCCTAATTTTCTAACTATTGTTTTATCTTGTGAAAAAACGATATTTTTAGCAACTTGCTGTGTAATTGTACTTCCACCCTCATCAAATTCTTTGTCTCTAATATTTGTATATAATGCTCTTGCTATAGCAATAAAATCAACAGAACCATGTTCATAAAATCTCCTGTCTTCTGTTGAAATAACAGCGTCAATATATACTTTAGGTAAATCAGAATAAGGGGTATAATGCTCTTTTGATGTTACTTCTTCAACTCTTTCAACTAAAGGTTTTTCTTTCAATGCTTTTGAATAGTAAGAAAAACCAATAAGAAAAGCGATAGAAAATATAACGATACTTATTAAAATTATAAATAATAATATTTTTCTAATGATTTTCATATTTTAAATCCTCATTTTAATAATATTTTTAATATAATAGTTAAAATTATAAAGTTCATAAGTGAAGTTAATATTAGAGTTATTACTGGTTTTAATATTGGAATAATTGGAACTATTCCAAACACATTACCAAAAACAGTTAATCCTATAATAAATAGACAAGTTAGCAATAAAGTTAAAGTTAATCTAAAAATAGAAAATGGAATTTTTGTGTTTTCACTTTTTCTTGTTTTTGATAAAGTAAATAGTAAAATAATTCCACAAATGCCTGTACTAATAACACATAAACTTGAAGCATATTCTTGAGGAATTATGCAAAATTTATTAAGAATAGTTATTGTAAATATATTTAATACAATTGCTAAACCTGTTGGTAAAGCTCTTGTTATTATATTTTTTAAAAAATTCCCACTAATTTTTTCTTTATTAGGTTCGAGTGCTAGTATAAAAGAAGGAATACCTATTGTAATAACACTCATAAAAGTTAGTTGAATAGGAACAAAAGGATATTGTTCGTTTAAAATTAAAAACAATATAGAAAGTATTGTAGAGTAAATAGTTTTTACTAGAAATAGTGAAGCAGAACGTTCAATATTGTTTATAGTTTTTCTTCCTTCAGCAACAACTTTTGGCATAGAAGCAAAATTAGAATCTAATAAAACTAATTGAGAAACCGATTTTGCTGCATCACTTCCTTTAGCCATTGCTATACTACAATCACTAGCTTTTAGAGCTAAAACATCATTCACACCATCTCCAGTCATTGCAACAGTTTTGTTGTTCTCTTGCAATGCTACAATTAGCTCTTTTTTTTGAGTTGGAGAAACTCTTCCAAATACTGTGAATTTAGAAACAAGTTCTTTAAAATCAGTACTATCTTTTAAAGTAGACATATCTATATATTTGTTATAATTTTTAATTCCAACATGTTTAGCGATTTTTGAAACTGTGATAGGATTATCTCCTGAAATTATTTTGATATCTACACTTTGTTCATAAAAATATTTAATAGTATTACTTGCTTCTTTTCTAATTTTATCTAAAATCAAAATAAGTGCAAGAGGTTTTATATTTAAAGGTAAATTCTTTTTTTCAAAATTTTTATTACTGTGAGCTAAAACAATAACTCTATAATCTTTTGAATATTTATTTATTATATTTTTGTAAATTTCATAATTATCTTTTAAAACAAATTCAGGAGAACCAAGTATATAACTTCCTTCATTTTCAAAATAGATACCTGACCATTTTGATATAGAAGAAAAAGGAATTTTTTTGATAGGATTAAATTTTATTTTAATTTTTTTAAATTTATTTCTAATTGATTCAATAGTTGAATTTTCATCTTCTGAAAATTTTGCAAAATTAGCTAAAATATTTTCTATATCATTACTATTATTATCATCAATAGAGATAATTTTTTTAATTTCCATATTTCCTTCAGTTAGAGTACCTGTTTTATCTATACAAAGAGTATCTACTCTTGCTAAAGTTTCTATACAATATAGTTCTTGAACCAAAACTTTAGATTTTGAAAGTTTAATTACACTTACAGCCAAGACTGTGCTTGTAAGAAGTACTAGACCTTCTGGTATCATTCCAATTAAAGCGGCAACGGTTTTAACAACAGAATCAGTAAAAGTATTTTCAGGAATTTGAAGTTGTGAAGAAAATAAAGCAATACCAATTGGAATAATAATGATACTTAAGAATTTTATAATCTTTCTTAAAGATGTTATTATTTCTGAATTTATTTTTTTTACATATTTTGCTCCATTTGATATTTTTGCGGTATAGTTTTCTTCACAAATATGAATTACTTTAGCAAAACATTTTCCACTTACAATAAAACTTCCAGATAAAATTGTATCACCTTTCTTTTTAGAAATGGTATCAGATTCTCCTGTAATAAAAGATTCATCAATTAAAATATCACCTTCTAAAATAAGACAATCTGTAGGAATTTGATTACCAGTTTTAAATTCTATTACATCGTCTAAAACTAGCTCATCAATAGATATTTGCTTTATATTTCCATCTCTAATAACATTTACTTTACTATTTGCCATAATTGATAAGTTATCTATTATTCTTTTAGAATGTATTTCTTGAATAGTACTAATTGCAGTATTTAAAATAATGACTCCAAGAAATAACATATTTTTATATGAGCCAACTAAAAAAACAGCGATACCTAAAAAGATATTAAGAAAATTGAATAAAGTAAAAAAGTTATCAAATAATATCTTTTTAATGGTTTTAGTTGGTACAGAAGTATCATGGTTTATTAAATTTTTTTCTATTCTTTGCTCTACTTCTTTATTTGTTAATCCAGTTATTTTTATCATAATTCTCCTTATATTATTTTAAATAAATATTATATAATGTTATTTTTAAATATCATATCACAAAACCATATAAAATACTATAAAATTTCGACAAAAAAAGCAAGAACAAATTTTTGTACAAATTATTGACTTTTTGTTGTAAAGAATATATAATATGAGAATAATTTATGTTATGAGGGGATAATAATGGAAGAAAAATTTTTAGATTTATTAAATAAAGTAAATAGAGAAGGAATGGAAGATTTAATTAGTTTTATAAAAAAGACAGATTTTTTTAAAGCTCCTGCAAGTACAAGATTTCATGGAAGTAAAGAAGGAGGATTAGTTGAACATAGTCTGAAAGTATATGAAATATTAAAATATAAAGTTGAAAATTGTATAGAAAAAATGGAAGTACCTGAAGAAACAATTATTTTAGTTGCATTACTACATGATATTTGTAAAGCTAATTTCTATAAAGTAGATTATAGAAATGCAAAAAATGAATTAGGAGTATGGGAAAAAGTTCCTTACTATACAATTGATGACACTATACCATATGGACATGGAGAAAAATCAGTTATGATGATTACTGAATATATAAAATTAACTCCTGAGGAAAAGTATGCAATAAGATGGCATATGGGATTTACAGAGCCAAAAGAGTTATATACGACAATTGGAATTGCTTATACAAAATATCCATTGGCATTGTTGATGAATGAAGCAGATTTAGAAGCAACATATTTTTATGATACATAGACTTAAGAAAGGGTAGATAAATTAAAATGAATAATCAAGTAAAAGAAAAACAAAAAGAGTTAATAGATGAATTTTTAGATTTATTTGGAAAAAAGAGAATATATTATTTAACAGAAGAAACTAAACAAAAAGTAAAAGATATTATTGTGAAAATAGGGAAATTAGAATTAGAAAGTCTAGGAGAAGAAATAAAAAATAATACAGATATAGAAGTTGTTGAAAAAGAAGAAATTTTTTCAGAAGATGGGGTATTAAAACATAAAAGATTTTTAGATGAAAATAATGAAGTAAAAGAAACAAAACCTGTAATTGAAATCGATATTGATCATTTAAATAGAAACTTAGCATTTCAAGATTCTCCAGAAATAGTGAACTTTTGTAAAAAATTGATAAAAACTATTTTCCATGAAATTCAACATTTAAGACAAGATTATATGGTAGATAAAAAAGAAAGCTCAAATAAAGTAATGTCAATTACAAAAGATATAATCATAAATAGTAGGAAAATAGATGTATATAATGATAATTATCCAACAATTTCATTTGAGAAAGATGCAGAAATTTATGGACTTGAAAAATATATGTATATAATGGGTAATAATGAGGAAATGAAAAAAGAAGCAACGAAGCAAAAAATAATTTTTGAACTTGGTAAATATACAATAGATGGAGTAGATTTTCCAAAAGAT
>CANQQC010000062.1 GCA_947625925.1 uncultured Clostridia bacterium
ATCAGTTTGTTGTGCATTTTCTTCTTCTGTATTTTGTGTTTCATCTCCACTTCGTGTGATATCAATTTTTATTGTAACTCCTTCTTTAGCTGCATGATGTCCAATTTGAGTCCATAAATATTCTAATTCATACCTATGAAGCTGACCAGATTTTTCCAAATCCCCATCTAAACTTATAGATACCATATCTTCATAAGTTTGTTTTTCTTGTTCTAATTTATTAATATCTTGTTCTTGTTCTGCTATTTTCTTCTTATAGTCAACGTCTGCTAGTCTTTCTGTTAAATCTATCTGTTCTTCAAGTTTACTATTTTTTTCTTTAATTTGAGAGAAACTTAAAACAGTTAAATTTCCAAAACTCCAACCTTGAAAAACAGTATAATATGAAAGAGCAAATAATAGAATAACTAGAAGAATCAATAATACTTTTTTCATGGCAAATCTCCTTCTATTGTTATTGTAACCACACCATTATTCTTTGTACCTGCTGATGATGTTACATTTGTTAATATTCCATCTAATTCTATTTTTGATTTAAAATATCCTAATTGTTCATATTTTGTAGATTGTGCATTTATTAAAATATGATTTTCTGATGTGTTTTGTATACTATCAATTCTAGAGTTTTCTGGTATGACATACATCAATTGATTTAATAAATTAGGTATTGCATTTCTTGTTTTGTTTCTATCTTCTATTTTTTCATTTAATACTTCTAAATCATTTATCATATCAGTATACTTATTTGTTTTTGATACAATTTCTTCATTGTCAGAACTTGCTAAATTTATTTGTTCTGATATTTCTATTTGCAATTCCTCAGCTTCTTTTTGTTTTTTATCAATTTGTTTATCTAACAGTGCAGATAAACCTGAGTAAACTACTGTTAATATTAGTAATCCAATTGATACTCTTAGAAGTATCAATTCCATCCTATCATATGGTTTGGCTAAATTATTTTCAAACAATTTTGCTAAAATAGGATTTTTGAATTTTGTATCAGGTCCTGGTGTTGTTATTTCTATTTTCATCCAATCTGGCAAACTGTCATAGAATGTTTTTACTTTAAAGTTTATTCCTGGAATTCCTTCTCCTAATCCCATTAGAGCTAAAGAAATTGCAGTATTTACTTCTTGATAATCTTTAATAGATATATCTCCTGTATTTAATATAAAATAAGGTCTTAATATCTCACATTGTACATCATCTAAATACTCTTGGAAGTATATATCTACATTGTTAATCATTGCTCCCATTCCAGTAATATACACTTTATTTATCTTTTCTACACTAGTTGATATTTTTTTCTTAACATGACTAACTATTGTGTGGATTGTAGGCATAATATCATCTAGATTATCTGTATCTTCACCCATTTGTAATTCTCTTCCTGCTGAAGTATAAATTGTTGTATTTTTACATATTTCATATGCTTTTGCAAAAGAATTTTCTTTTACATTTAATTTTGATAAAATATTAAAACTACCCTCTTCTAATTCGTCTATTTCTTGTATGTTGTTTTCTATTATGGTTGTAATGGTGGTTTTTCCTTCAATATTAACAACCAAAGCATTTTCCTTATCAATTGCACCTTCATTTTGTCCTATCAAGTTTGTAATGGCCATTGGTACAGGTGCTATACATGAAACTTTATGACCTTTAAATTGTTGCATTATTCTATTCATCTCATTTTTATTTTCTGAAATGAATATTATTCTTACTTTGTCTTCACCTTCAATTTGATTTACTGCTGCATAACGTGTTTCAAAAACAGTTGGACTAACTCCACTTTCTTCACACTTTGTTTCAAATTCTGTTTTAATTGCTTTTTGTAAATCAGCTTTTGATAATAGTGAGAAAATACTAAAATAATTATAATTTTCATTAGCCAAATTAATACTTATTGGTATTTTTTGACTATAAGTTTCCTCAACTATTTTATCTATAGCTTTATCTAATTTTTCATAAAATTCAATTCCAAATGCTTCAATTTTTATATCATCGCGTTCTTTTGAAACTTTTGCATATTTAATTACATTGTCTTCAACATATAACCCTAAACATTTAGCCATTTCAAACTCCTCTATTTTCCTTCTTTTATTATTGTTTACACAATGTTTTAAAAAAACACATGAATTTATTTTATTTTTTTGAAATATGTACTAATTTGGTTTATTTTAAATAAAAACGTACATATTTTTATTTTTTTAAATAATTATAGTATTATAATATGTTTCTTCTTATATTTTATATTTTCGTAGTAAAAAGTCAATAGTTTTAACGTAATCGTAATGCAAATGTAATACAACTGTAATATTAGTTTTTAGCTATTTTGCAAATAAAAAAGCCATCTGTTTTATCATTTGGATATACACTTAACATTCCATTTTCTTTAATAAATTTTTGAAAATAATTTTCAATACAAAATTTAATTTTTTCTATATGAAAATTTTTATTATTTTTTAAGAATTTTTCAATTATTTCATCGTTTTCTTCTTTTAAAATACTACAAGTTGAATAAACTAGTTTTCCACCTTTTTTTAAGTATTTTGAGCAGTTTTCTAAAATTTTTAATTGTATTTTTGAAATTTCTAAAACATCTTCACTATTTTTTTGCCATTTTATATCTGGCTTCCTTTTTAGTACTCCTAATCCTAAACAAGGAACATCTAAAAGAATTTTATCAAATTTTTCTATATAATTTTCATCTAATCTTGTTGCATCTTTAACTTCAGTTTTAATACTATTTATACCTAGCCTTTTTGCGTTTTCTTGTATTAATTTTATTCTATGTTCATGAACATCCCATGCTTTTATATCTGCTTTATCATTAACTAATTCTGCTATGTATGTTGTTTTTCCTCCAGGGGCACTACATGCATCTAGTATCCTGTCATCTTCTTTAGGCTCTAATATTATACTTGGAAGAGATGCCACTTCGTCTTGTATTGTAAATTTTCCCTCTTTAAACAAATCTAGATTTTCTATATTTTTTACTTTATTAAGATATATAAAATCATCTAAAATACCTTCTTCAATTTCAATTTTTTTATTTTTAAATTCTTCTTTTAATTTTATTTTTGTCGTTTTTAATCGATTTATTCTAATGCTAATTTTTGGTCTTTTATTTGAATTTTTACATATTTCTTCAACTTCTTTTTCATCTTTTTCTTTTAACAGTTCTTTGATTATCCATTCAGGCATTGAAGTTGTTTTAGATATTCTTTCAATATCATTTTTTATTTCAAAAAAATCCTCATAATCTTTTTTTTCAACTTTTCTTAAAATAGCATTAACAAAACTACTACTTGCTTTATGTCCATATTTTTTTGATAACTTTACACTTTCATTCACAGCTGCAGATTTTGGAATTTTATCTAAAAAAACAATTTGATATATCCCCATTCTCAAAATATTTATAATCCAAAGTGATATCTTTTTCATTTTAACTTTTGAATATTTTTTTACAATTTCATCAATTGTTAATTTCCATGTTGTTACTCCATATACAATTTCAGAAATTAGTCCAATATCTTTTTCATTTAATCTATCTTTATTTTTTTTAATTTCTCCATCTAATGCAATATTTGAATATGATTTGTTTTTATCAATGTTATATAACACTTTCAAAGCTACTTCTCTTGCTCTATCCATTTTTATCCTCCTTGTTTTTTGTTAGCTGAATTATATATTTATTTTTTTTAAATTACTAGTTTTTTTGTATATTTTTTTTAATTGTGGAAATGATATGAATAAATATTTTTTGGAGGTTTGTTATGGAAATAAAAAAACATTTAAGTATAACAGGTACATCTAATATATCTTGGAAGGATGCTACTGTTAAGGCTATCGCAGAAACTGCAAAAACAATTGATCTTTTATCAAGTGTTAGTATTGTAGATCAAAGAGCCGACATTGAAAATGGTAAAATTGTTAAATACTATGTTGATTTAGATTTAACTTTTATTGTTGATTTAGAAAGAAAAAATTCTTAATAAGGAAGGAGTTTATTTATGAATCCAATTGAGTCACAAGAAACATATAAACAATATGTAGATAAAAAATCTCCTAATTCACCAATTTTAAAAAATTGCTTTAATGCTTTTTGGGTTGGAGGTTTAATTTGTACTATTGGACAAATCATCTTTAATATATGTCAAGAAAGACAAATTGATGAAACTAGTTGCGGTACAATTGTATCTATAATTTTAATTGGTATTTCTGCTTTTCTAACAGGTCTAAATATCTTTAATAAAATAGGAAAATTCGCTGGTGCAGGATCTTTAATACCTATTACAGGTTTTGCTAATTCTATTGTTTCTCCTGCTATGGAATATAAATCTGAAGGATATGTTATGGGTGTTGGAGGAAAAATGTTTACTGTTGCTGGTCCTGTTTTAGTTTTTGGTATTTCTGCTTCAATAATTGTTGGCCTTATTTATATAATTTTTAATACTCAATCAATAACTTTAGTTTAATTTTAGGAGGTAATATTTTGGAAAAGTTAGGAAAACAAACTATAAAATTTAATACTCCCCCTACTATTCTTGAATGTAGTTCTATTGTTGGTCCAAAAGAAGGACAAGGTCCTTTATCTAAGTATTTTGATCAGTGCTTAACTGATGAATTTTGGGGAGAAAAAACTTGGGAAAAAGCTGAAAGTAAAATAATTAAAGAAACTATAAATCTAGCTATTAACAAATCAGGTATTGCAACAACAAATATTGATTATTGTTTTGCAGGTGATTTATTAAATCAATGCATTTCTTCTAGCTTTGGAATTAGAGATTTAAGTATACCTTTCTTTGGAGTTTTTGGTGCTTGTTCAACATTTGTTGAAGGAATGTCTTTAGCAGCTATTTGTACAGAAGCTGTTGCTTCAAATGTATTATGTGCTACTTCTAGTCATTTTTGTAGTGCTGAAAAACAATTTCGATTCCCTCTAGAATTGGGTAATCAAAGACCACCATCAGCTCAATGGACTGTTACTGGATCTGGCGCTGCTATTATTTCAAAAGAAGGTACTGGTCCATATATTACAAATATTACTACTGGAAAAATAGTTGATATGGGAATTAGTGATGCAAATAATATGGGTGCTGCAATGGCTCCAGCCTTTGTAGATACTTTAGTAACTCATTTTCTAGATACTGGTAGAAATCCAAGTTATTATGATCTTATTCTAAGTGGAGATTTAGGATATGTTGGAAAAGATATAGCAATTGATATTGCTAAAAACCAAGGATATAATATAAAAAGTAATTATAATGATTGTGGTGTTTTGATTTTTGATAAAAATGCTCAAGATACACATTCTGGTGGAAGTGGATGTGCTTGTTGTGCTTCTGTCTTCTCTGGATATATATTTAAACAATTACAATCTAAAAAAATAAAAAAAGTTTTACTAATTGCAACAGGTGCTTTAATGAACTCAATGAGTGTTCAACAAGGAGAAACAATTCCTGGAATAGCACATGCTATTAGTATAGAATTATAAACTAACTGAAAGGATGAAGTATAATGAATATAAATTGGGCTAATGTGTTTGATGTAATGAGTTTAGTTAAGTGCTTTGTTGTAGGTGGAATAATATGTATAATTGGACAAATTTTAATAGATAAGACTAAATTAACACCTGCCAGAATATTAGTTCTTTTTGTTACATTAGGAGCAGTTTTAGGTGGATTAGGAATTTATAAATATTTAGTTGATTTTGCTGGTTGTGGTGCCACTGTTCCTCTTACTGGTTTTGGCTATAACTTAGCCAAAGGAGCTATAGAGGGTGTTCAAGAAATGGGACTTTTAGGTGCTTTTACTGGAGGTGTAAAAGCTTCTGCTGGTGGAATTGCTAGTGCTGTTTTATTTGGATATTTTGCATCTTTAATTTCTAAACCTAAAATGAAAAAACAATAAAAGTGGCTAAATCCACTTTTATTGTTTTATATTGTTTAATATTTACTTTACATTTTAATTATTTGTTTTCAGATTTTTATTTACTTGCTTCTTCAACTGCTACTGAAACTGCCACAGTTGCTCCAACCATTGGGTTGTTTCCCATTCCAATCAATCCCATCATTTCAACATGTGCTGGTACTGATGAACTTCCTGCAAATTGTGCATCTGAGTGCATTCTTCCCATTGTATCTGTCATACCATAAGATGCTGGTCCAGCTGCCATATTATCTGGATGAAGAGTTCTACCTGTTCCACCACCAGATGCAACAGAAAAATATTTCTTACC
>CANQQC010000063.1 GCA_947625925.1 uncultured Clostridia bacterium
GCAGAATAATCAGTTTGTTTTGCTTTTTTTGCTTTACCTGTTTTTATATTAAATGGTCCTGTTGCATGATATTTATCTGGATTTTTCTCTGCAATCTCATATCCTTTTCCTTTTTTTGTTAAAACATGAACTAATACTGGTCCATTAATCTGTTTACTTAATTTCAATATGTTTTCTAATTGTTGTAAGTTATGTCCGTCAACAGGCCCTAAATAACAAAAACCTATATCTTCAAAAAACATTTTAGGTATTACTAACTGTTTAACTACGCTTTTACTTTTTTGACAAACTTTTACTATAGGCTTTCCTACCACAGGAACTTTTAATAAAATATTTTTTAATGAAATACTAGATTTTTTATATAATTTTTTTGTACGTAATTTTCCTAAAAATCTATTTAATCCACCTATATTTTTTGAAATACTCATTTCATTATCGTTTAATATAACTGTAATATTTGATTGGCTAAATCCTGCATCATTCAAAGCCTCTAATGCTAATCCTCCTGTTAATGCTCCATCCCCTATAACTGCAATAACAGAGTTATCTTCATTATTTATATCTCTTGCTCTTGCCATTCCTAATGCTGCTGATATTGATGTACTACTATGTCCTGTATTAAAACAATCAGTCTTTGATTCTTTTGTTTTTGGAAATCCAGCAATACCTCCAAATTGTCTAAGAGTTTTTAGTTCTTCTTTTCTTCCTGTTAAAATTTTATGTACATATGATTGATGTCCAACATCCCATATTATTTTATCTTTTTCAACATCAAATATACTATGCAATGCTATTGTTAATTCAACAACACCTAAATTTGAAGCTAAATGTCCTCCATTTTTTGAGACTATTTCTAATATATATTGTCTAATCTCTTTTGCTAATTTTTCTTTTTCTTTTAATGTTAAGTTTTTTACATCTTTTGATTTGTTTATTTTTTCTAACATCCTTATTCCCCTCACTATTTACATATTATATCACATTTATCTTTTTTTTTCTACTTTTTTATCTTTTTAGGGTTGTATTTTTGTTTTTTTGTGTTAAAATATATTATATATTAGTGTGAAAGGAAGATTTTTTTTATGAAAAATAGTATAGTTTTTAAAATTATTTTTTCTATTTTCATGGCACTTATTTTAATAGCAAATATATCTTTTGCTTCTTATGATAATGTTACTATGACAGTAGAAGCTGAACCAGTTTGTAAAATAGATATAACTGATCGTTCATATTTCGAGAAGAAATTAGTAGAAAAAGATTTATCTAAAAAGAATGTAACAATTCAATTATCTGTTGTTAATAACGAATTAGCAGAACAACCTACAGGAGAGTTATTCCTTTTAATTGATAACTCATTAAGTATGACAAAAGAGATTTCTTCTGGAGTTACAAGATCTGAAGTAGTTCGTTCTTCAGCAAAAAAACTAATTGAAAATTTATTAGATGGTAATGATAATTTAAAAATAGGAATTGTATCTTTCTCAACAAGTCCTGACGTTTCACAAGAAGGTACTTCAGCAGATGCAAAACTAATTTCAGAATTATCAAATGATGTAGATGCATTACAATCATCAATTGATGATATCACAGATGATGGTCCTAGAACAGACCTAGATTCTGGATTAGCTCTTGCAACTAAAAACTTTAAAAGCGACTCAGAAAGATATATAGTTGTTTTAACAGATGGTGTTCCAAATGTTGCTTTAGAAGATAACGATTATTATGCTGATACAGTAATTGAAAAGACAAAACAAACTTTAACTTCTACAGAAGAACAAGGAATTAATTTAATAACAATGCTTACAGGTATTGATACTCCAGATGAAGAACCAATTGAAGATTTAGGAAAAACTTATGCAGAAGTTATTGAAGAAATCTTTGGAACAGCAGAAAACCCAACAGCGGGAGCTTTCTATTATATACAAGATGATGAAATAGAAAAAACAATTACAGAAACTATTTATGATAAATTAAAACCAATTGCTAAAACTTTAAAAGATATTAGTGTAGTAGACGTTTTTCCAAAAGAAATTGTAGATAACTTTGATTTTTCATATGTTTCTCAACCATCTCATGGTACAATTTCTAAAGAAATAGAAAAAAATAAAAATAATTCTATTACATGGAATATTCCAGAATTAGATTCAGGTGAAACAGCTACTGTAAAATATAAATTAAGTTTAAAACGTAATTATGATAGTAAAATTGTTGGTAAATTATTAGATACAAACACAGAAGAAAGTGTTGCTTATACAGATTTTGATGGTAAAAAACAAGAAAAATCATCAGAAATAACTCCACAATTAAAGTTAGCAGAACCTCTACCTACATTACCTAAAGCAGGTTCAACATTCGTTATAGCTACAATTGCTTTAGTTGGAGGAGTTGCAGTATTCTCTTTAATTAAATATTTAAAATTTAAAAACATATAAAACAAATAATACTAAGCACCGTACAAAATAAATTGTACGGTGTATTTTTATAAATAAAAGTTAATGTTTTTTTCTATTTTTAATAACCTATTATATTTGCTTACTCTATCTGTCCTACATGGTGCTCCTGTTTTTATTTGTCCGCTATTTACAGCCACTGCAATATCAGCAATTGTTGTATCTGATGTTTCTCCAGATCTATGTGAAATAATTGTTGAATATCCATTTTCTTTTGCTATAGAAATTGTTTCTAGTGTTTCTGTTAATGTTCCAATTTGGTTAGGCTTAATCAAAATGCTATTGGCTATATTAGATTTTACACCTTTTAACAATCTTTTTTTGTTAGTAACAAATAAATCGTCTCCTACTAATTGTACTTTATCCCCTATTTTTTGTGTTAATTTTTTCCAACTTTCCCAGTCTTCTTCTGCCAAACCGTCTTCTACTGAAAAAATTGGATATTGATTACAAAGATTTAAGATATATTCAATCATTTCATCTTTTGTCTTTAACTCTTCAGTTTTCCAAAAATAATAACCATCCTTATTTATATTTCTTGCTTCATCAAACATTTCTGTACTTGCAATATCTAAGGCCAAGACAATATCTTTTTTAGGTTCATATCCAGCAAGTTTAATAGCTTCAATAATCATATCTAAAGCCATTTCATCACTTTCTAAATTTGGAGCAAAACCACCTTCATCTCCTACTCCTACACTATATCCTTTTTTATTTAATACTTTTTTTAAACTATGATAAATCTCAGCTCCACGTCTTAGTCTTTCAGCAAATGTTATTGGACCTATTGGCATAATCATAAATTCCTGAATGTTAATATTATTGTCTGAATGTTTACCTCCATTTAGAATATTCATCATTGGAATTGGCAAAGTCTGAGCTTGAATCCCTCCAATATATTCATAAAGTTCCATATTTAATGAATTAGATGCTGCTTTAGCTACTGCAAGTGAAACACCTAATATTGCATTTGCTCCTAAATTTGACTTATTTGGTGTATTATCTAGTTCAATCATTATATCATCAATCTTCTTTTGATCATAAACATTTTCATTTATTAATCTTTTTGAGATTTTCTTTTTAATATTCTCAACAGCTTTGCTAACTCCTTTTCCACCATATCTTGATTTTTCACCATCTCTTAACTCAACTGCCTCAAAGCTTCCTGTAGAAGCACCAGATGGAACTTTTGCTTTTCCTTCTATTCCATTTTCTAAAGTAACATATGCTTCAACTGTTGGATTACCTCTAGAATCTAAAATTTCTAATGCATCAATGTTTTTTATTTTTAATTCTCTTTTCATTTTTCCTCCCTATCTTCCTATATTTTCTATTTTTTATTATTTACTTTTTTTATTTATTTATTCTAAAAAAAGCAATAACATAATTGCAATATTTTTTATTTTATGCTAATATATGTTTAAAATATTAAATAGGAGGGACATTATGTCTGAAAATAAAGAGATAGAAATCGTTTCTGGAGATGGATCTGAATTAGATATTTCTCCTGCTTATGAACATTTAAATGGTGTTACACCAAAATCAACAAAAGAAGATAAACCAAAAAATATAGTTATTCCAAAAGAGAAAAAAAACAAAAAATCTAAATAAAAAAAGGATAGAAAACATATAAAAGTTTTCTATCTTTTTTTATTTTTTATGTTAGTATTTTATGACATTTTTTTCTTGACATTACATCTTTTTAGACATATACTTTAAATAGAAATTTTTAAAAGGAGGCTACAAAAAACATGAGTAACTTAATAGAAATTAGATGGCATGGTAGAGGTGGACAAGGTGCAAAAACAGCATCTTTATTATTGGCTGATGCAGCTTTCAATACTGGTAAATATATTCAAGGTTTCCCTGAATATGGCCCTGAAAGAATGGGTGCCCCTATTACTGCCTATAACAGAATAAGTGATGATCCAATAACTGTTCATAGTAATATTTATAATCCAGATTACGTTGTTGTTGTTGATGATAGTCTTTTAGATTGTGTTGATGTTACAGCAGGTCTTAAAGATACAGGAGCAATAGTTATTAACACAACAATGGATGGAGAAGAGCTAAAAAAACATTTAAAAGGATATACTGGAGAAATTTACAGTATCAATGCAAGAAAAATTTCTGAAGAAACACTTCGGAAGATATTTTCCTAATACTCCAATGTTAGCAGCAATTGTAAAAGTTTCAGGAATTATGTCTGATGAAGCTCTTTTAGAAGATATGAAAGGCTCTTTTAAACATAAATTTGCTAAAAAACCTGAAGTTATTGAAGGAAATATGAAAGCCTTAGAAATGGCATTAAAGGAGGTAAAAAAAGTATGACGCAAATAAATAATACAACACCAATGGAAAAATTAACTCCTGGTGGTGACATATATACAGCTGGAAATGCAAGAGATTTTAAAACAGGAGATTGGAGAAGTTCTTGTCCAGTTTGGATAGAAGAAAAATGTACTCAATGCGGACTTTGTTTCCCAGTTTGCCCTGATGATTCAATTCCAGTAAATAAAGATCAAAAAAGAACAGATTTTAATTATGATTTTTGTAAAGGATGTGGTGTATGTGCTAAAACATGTCCTTTCGGTGCAATTGAAATGAAAGAGGAGGGAAAATAATATGGGAATTAGAGAACGTTTAAGTGGTAATGAAGCAGTTGCTGTTGCTATGAGACAAATCAATCCAGATGTTGTAGCAGCCTTCCCTATCACACCTTCAACAGAAATACCACAATATTTTTCAACATTTGTTGCTAATGGTCAAGTTGATACAGAATTTGTTGCAGTTGAAAGTGAACATAGTGCTATGAGTGCTTGTATTGGTGCAGAAGCTGCAGGCGCAAGAGCAATGACAGCTACTTCAGCAAATGGTTTATCACTAATGTGGGAAATGATTTATATTGCTTCAAGTTTAAGACTACCAATAGTTTTAAATCTTGTTAATAGAGCTGTATCAGGGCCTTTAAATATACACAATGATCATTCTGATGCTATGGGTGTTAGAGATGCTGGATGGATAATGTTATTTTCTGAAAATAATCAAGAAGCATATGATAATACTCTAATGGCTAATAGAATAGCTGAACATCCTGATGTTAAATTACCTTTAATGATATGTCAAGATGGATTTATAACATCTCATTCAATTGAAAATATTGAACTACTTGAAGATGATAAAGTTAAAGAATTTGTAGGAGAATATAAACCTGAGCATTATTTATTAAATAAAGAAGAACCAATAGCTGTTGGTCCATTAGATTTACAAGCTTTCCTTTTTGAACATAAGGCTCAACAAGCAGAAGCTATGAAATCTGCTAAAAAAGTAATCGCAGAAGTTTCTGCAGATTTTGAAAAACTTACAGGTAGAAAATATGGTTTCTTTGAAGAATATAAATTAGAAGATGCTCAAATGGCTATAGTTTGTATGAATTCAACTGCTGGAACAACAAAAGCTGTTGTTGATAAACTAAGAGAACAAGGAATCAAAGCAGGTCTATTAAAAGTTCGTATGTTTAGACCATTCCCTGCTGAAGAAATAGCAAATAGTTTAAGTCATTTGAAAGCTGTTGCAGTATTAGATAAAGCAGATTCTTTAAATGGCGTTGGAGGTGCACTATTTGAAGATGTAGTTTCTGGAATGTATGTAAGTAATAAATCAGTACCAATAGTTAATTATATATATGGTATTGGTGGTAGAGATACAAAAGAGACTGATATTGAAGAAGTATATAATGATTTATCTGAAATAGTAAAAACTGGAACAGTAGAAAATCCTTATCGTTATTT
>CANQQC010000064.1 GCA_947625925.1 uncultured Clostridia bacterium
ATATTTATTTTAATATATTTTTTCTAAAAAAGAAAGACTGTTGGCAAATTTTTTTACTTTGTCAACAGTCTGAGAAGTTAGTTTTAAAACTAACTTCTTTTTATATTAAAACGTAAATCATCTCCAAAAAAATAATAAATATCATAATATCCAGCTATTCTTGAGCCAATACGTTCTTCATAAAAATTGAAAATATCTTTTATACTAAGATTAGTGGAAATAATTGTTTTAACAACTTTATTGTTTATATTAAGTAACCTAGTATTTAATAAAGTAAATAATTCGCTTAGTTTCATACTATTTAAACTTTCTGTACCTAGATCATCTATAATTAACAAATCTGTTTCTAATGCAGTTTTATAAATATTATTTTCAGTATTCTTATTTTTAGACATTTTATAATCAATAATGCTTTCTAACAAAACAGGTGCAGTTTGATATAGAACTGTTTTATTTTTTTTCAATATTTCTGCAGCTATACAATTAGACATAAAGCTTTTTCCGCAATCCTGTATTTCCTGTAAATAAAAGGTTCTTTACAGAAGGGTCATCAAAATTATCAACAAAATATAAAGCTTTATCTTTAATATTTAAAATATTTTTTCTTGGAGATATATTTTGTCCATATTTTGATAAATCAACTTCATCTGAAAAAATATTAGCATTAAAAGTTGAAAAATTTTCTTTATTTAAATTAGAAAGATTAGATTTGTTATAAGATAGATCTAATAGTCTTTGCTTTAGACAAGAGCACATTACTTTTTTATTATTTTCTTCAATATATCCAGTATCTTTGCATAAATCACATTCATAAAATGGTTTAAGATAAGAAATATCATAACCATTTGAGGTTAGAATAGCTTCTCTTTTTTTTCTTAAACTATCTATTTTAAAGGTAAGTTTTTTTAAAGAAGCATCTTTTTTATGAAACAGAATAGATTTTGTTGTTGCAATAGCATATGAATTTAACTCAGACTCAATTTTTTCTAATTGAGGATATAAAGAATATAAATCTTCTTTTCTTTTTTCTAAATCTAATTCTGCTAAAACTCTTTTATGTTCATAATCTTTTAAAAGAGTTGATAGATTTTCATTAGCCATTTAAGCCTCCTTTTTATTATTATTTGCATATAAAAAATCTAAATTATCGTAATTTCTTTGATTATAATTTGTTTTTGTTACATTTTTTTTCAAGTCTTTAGCATTTTGAGTTTGCTTTTTTCTTTGTTCAATAAAAACTAAAATTTCTTGAGGTTTTTTTAGATTTCTATCATACCAATCAGAAATTAAGTTATTAAGATATTCAAAGGTTGGAGCTTGTTTATATGTTGTCCTTTTTAGAGCAATTTCTATGACGTCCATATCATATCCATAATCAAAAATCCATTTTTCAATGTAAGCTTCTTCATATTGTGTAAGACCATTATGTTTTCCCAGTTTTTTTGCTATCAATTTTTTCATTTTTTGCATTTTTTCTTGTTTTTGATAATATAAATCTAAATCTGTCCAAGTTTTTATCTTATTATTTCCCCAAGCTTCAGCAACAGTTTGAACATAATTTTTGTGCAAAGCTGAGCGATTAAAACAGTAATCAAATAAAGCAATCATTACTTGTTCATCAAAATTATATTTTTGGAACCAAATATCAATATCGTTATACCAAGAAGGACTCATTATTCCTTGAAAATACATATTATTAATATGATCAATTGCTTTTGCTCTAGATTTATTCTTTGCGGTTGATTTAACTTTATCTTCAGATGCAGTTAAATTTGGAGAATAAAGTTTATTTAGAGTTACTTCTTGTAAGTTTACTATAATATAACCTGATGTCTTTTTTAAAATAAGCTCTTTTTTTTCTAAAAAATCAATACTTTCGTTAATTGTTTTTAAAGGTAAAGATAATTTTTTAGATAAATCATTTAGTTTAACAGTTTTATTATATTTAGAAAGAAAAGCCATATATAAATATAACTTTAGACAATCTCCTGACATTTCAGGTAAGTATTCTGCAAAAAATATATCTGGTAATATAGTTTGAGAAAATAACAAAGGTTTTTCATTTTGCTCTAATTTCATTATAAAACTCCTATCATAAAATAAATATTATTTCAAATTATATATTGTTTATAAGAAAAGTTCAAGATGATTTATCAAAAAAAAGACATTTCCTTTTAAATGCAAACTTTAATAAATATGATAACACATACAAAATATTTTCATTATTAAAGCCAATAATACTAAATAAAAATAAAGGGAAGCAAAAAATTATAAATAAAACAAATTTAAGTGTTAAATTATTTATAAAGATATGAAGAATTAAAATTATACAACAAGACCAACAAAGTAAGAATAAAGCAGTTGGATAATCTATAAAACCAAAAATTTTATTGGTAAAATCATAATTTTGAGGGAATATAAATTTCAAAAAAACTCCTTTCTATTTTTTAAAGTTATACACATTTTGGGAAATATTTGTGGAAATACCACCAATAAATTCTCTCACAAAAGAATTTGCTTTTATTAAAGCATATATACCACCAATATAAATAAATTTTGATAATAAGTCTGAAGAAGAATAATCTATGGAAAACAAAATCAATAAAATTATTGCTACAATTATTTGGATAAAAAGTAAGGAAAAAATATTTTTAATCCATATCTTAAAGAACCAAGATGTTGAATTTAAACAAAGAGATAGGATTGCTAAAGGAGAAAGGAGAATAAAAACTTTGATCATTATATAACGAAAAGAATATGTAAAAACTAGATTCAATAAAGAAATGCTAAGAGTTCCTTTTATCATACCATCTAAAGAAAAAATATCTAAAGAAGATGTATTTATTGATAAATTTTTATTGATTAAAGTAATTAAAGTAGAAAAGCAAATATCCTTATTAAAAAGATTTTTTCCTAATTCTTGTATTGATAATGTAAAGTTTTGATTTATAGTTAAAAACTGTTCTATTATGAAAAAAGAAAAATTCATACAGATACCGTAAATGATTAGTTTGAAAACAAATTGATAAGGTCTTTCTATAGGAGAGTATGTGATATTTGATAGAAAAAGTTTAATAGAAAAGTATATAATTATTGCTAAAAGAAGAGTATTTACAATTAGCAAGATACCGTTAGAAGTGGATGTTCCAAAAATCTTTTCAAAATTCTTATCCTTTAAAATGTCAGGACCTATAAAAGTTATGTTATCTAAAATTGAATATAAATTATTGTCAATAGAGCTAAATAACTTTTCAAAAATAGTGTTAATTGTTTGTATAATTGAATTTGTAATATTTGAAGTGTCTTCCAAAAAAACCTCCTTATGTAATTAAAGATTTAATAGCAGATAAAATTAAGTCTATAGCTAAAAGAAAAGCATAAGAAAAAAGAGAATTTCTAATTAGTTTTTTTCCTAAACGAATACGTTCTTCATCGCCGAAACTAAATTTTCTCATAAAAACACCAGTACCAACAGCTACTGCTGCTGCGGGTGTTGCTAATTTTAAAATCCAACTTTCAATTTCCTCAAACCCTGTTTGAAGTTTTGAAACTATTTTTGGATCTCCCAAAGCGAAAGAGGGAGTAATCCATAATATGAAAACAATTGTATAAAATAAAATCAATTTATATTTATGTATAAAATCAACTCCTTAAAAATAAATTTAAGTTTTTAGGACTTAGAACCTGTTTTTTTAAAATAAGGAAACATGTTTAAGACAGAAGGCTTAAATATTTTATTACCATCTGATAAAAAAGAAAGAGTTTGAAAAGTTTTTAAAGATTGACTGAAGAAATTAGTGTCATACACAAAATCTTTCTGAGTATAAGTACTAAATGTTTCTGAAATATTAGAATATTCTGAATTTAAAGATTTAGTAATATAACTATATTTAGTTTCTTTAGCATTTTCAGATATACTTTTTGAAATCATATTTTTTTCTTCTTTGCCTAATAATTTTTGAATTTCTTCAATAGTATAAACATCATCAGTACGAAACCAAAGCTTATTAATTAAATTTTGAGTTATAACATTTACAGAGGAATCATCTTTTAAAATTTGTTTTAACGAAGAATAACTTTGAGTGCTAATGATGTTAATACATTTAGCTTCTCTACTTAAAGAAAAAAACTCACCATCTATTTTACTTGCATATTTATCGTATTCGTCACAAATAAAAGCACAAGGAATACAAAGGTCTTTAGATAGATTTGAAAGTACTTCAGTTTGGAAATCTAATTTTAAATATGCAGCTATAATAGTTGAAAGATTTCTATATTCAGCAATATTCATAGAAAGAACAACTATTTTTCCTTTTTTTATTACGTCAGAAAAACCGATGAAAATTAATATCTTTTTTTTGTGGAGAAAAAGTTCTTAAAACATCAAAATCAGAAATAAAAGTATTTGTTATTCTACCAATCTCAGATTTTAAAATAGAAAGAGTTCTATTATCTAAATTCTCATATTCCTTTTGAAAAAAGTTTAAACAGGAATTTAAATCATAAATTTGTCTTTTAGAAAGTTTTCCAGAAATAAATAATTTTTTTAAAAATGTTATTTTCTCGGAATAATAATTTGGATAAAAAATCAACTTATGAAGTTCTTTAAAAGTTACGTAGTTGTTGTTATATAATCTACACAACTTTATGCTCTCACATAAAACTTCCTCAGCTTTATCTAACCAAAAAGATTCAGAGTTATTTTCAGAAAAAAGTAACAAGATAGTTTTTAAACGATTTGCTAAGACATGAGGTTTTAAATTAGGTTTATCTAAAGGATTATATCTAATATTAGATTTTAATGAAATAACTATTAAATTACTGGGACACTTATACTTATAACAAAGAGATTTAACATATTTATAATAATTACCTTTCACATCTAAAATCAGCAAACCGAGTTTTTGAACTGTTAAGCTATATTTAATCAATTGTTTAGTAAAAGGATACATAGCAGAGCTTGTTTTTCCAGAGCCAATAGTTCCTGTTATTAAAAAATTTTGATATAAACCTTTTTCTGGAATAGAAATAATTTTATTATTTAAAGATTTACCAATAATAAGATTTAATGTGTTTGATTTGATATTATTGCAAGATTTAAATTCTTTTTTAGATACATGTGAAGAAAGTATTATTTTATTTATAAAATTAAATAAAATATTTCCAAAAATAAAATTAGTACAACAGGATAAAAAGATAAAAGAATACTTTATAAAATTCCAAAAATCAGGGCTTTTTTGACAAATATTAAAAGGATGTAAACCATAAGAAATGATAATTTCATTAGAATTAAAAATTGGTAAAAAAGCAATGAAAGTAACTACGGAAAAAGATAACATAAAAAGCAATACAAAAACAAAACGTTTAAAAAAAGAAAAAATGAATAAACCTCCTTTATTTAATTAAATTTTTTTGTTTGATTTTTAATTTTGAACCTTGCATGTTATGAAAAACTTTAATATCAAAAAAAGTATAAATTGAATATAATGTAACAAAAAGATAAAAAATATATAGAATAAAAAACAAATCAAGTAGCTTCAAAATTTATCACCACCTTATGATTTTTCACATAATACAATATTTTTTTTGATTTGTCTATACTTTTTTTAAAAAATATGTTAAAATTTTAATACCAATTAAAAAAATGGGAAACATATAGAAAGAAACAAAATGAGGAGGATTTTATGAAATTTAATAAAGATACACAAATTGGAGAAATATTAGAAAAAGCTCCAGAAAAAGCAGAGATATTGTTAGAAGTAGGAATGCATTGTTTAGGTTGTCCAGCATCTCAAATGGAAACATTAGAGGAAGCATGTCAAGTTCACGGAATAGATGTTGAGGAAGTTTTAGAAAAAATTAATGCAAATGAAGAAGAAAAATAGGAAAAATAATAAAAAAACAGTAAAAAACCTAACA
The DNA here is from genome assembly GCA_947625925.1 of uncultured Clostridia bacterium. Classification (GTDB taxonomy): domain Bacteria; phylum Bacillota; class Clostridia; order TANB77; family CAG-508; genus CAG-269. The sequence continues at coordinate 5,920 of CANQQC010000064.1, forward strand.
AATTAACTAAAATGTAGTATTACAATTGATGTGAAACAAAAATAAATAGAAAAAAAGTGATTCAAGAAGTATAATTGAATTGTCAAAAACAAAATTATACGAAAGGACTTGAATCACTTATGAATAATAGTATAACACAAAAAA
>CANQQC010000065.1 GCA_947625925.1 uncultured Clostridia bacterium
TCAATGTTAGGTCATTTGGTACAACAGTTGTTTAAGAGTCTGCTGCTCTAGCCAACTGAGCTAATGGCCCATTTTTTTGACAATTGTTATTATAGCTGTTTTTAGTTTTTTTGTCAAGTAAAAACAGGATAATCATTGAATATTATCCTGTTTTCTTTGTTTATTTTATTCTTCTTTTTTTCTAGTATCTTTCTTTGTTTCGTTTTTTGTTTCACTTTTTGAGGTTTTATCATCTTTTTTTGTTGTATTTGTTGCTGTATTTGTGTCTTTTTTTTGTTTATTCTCTGTTGTTTTATTTGTATTTGTCTCTTCTTTCTTTGTTGAAGAACCCGTTCCTTTTGATATTATTTTTTGCATTGCACTATATGTGTCTCTTGATAATAGCTTTGTTGAGCTAACACCATTTATTGTTTTTGTTATATATGTTTCAGTAACTAACCCATTTGTTCCATTTTGCTTTACTTTTTCTTCTCCTGCTGGAATACTTGCATCTTCTTCATATTTGGTTGTTGGTGGAATTGTTGATATTGTTCTTGTGGTAAAACTTACTGTATATTCTTCCGCTTCTTTTATTCCATAAATTGAAACTGTTGCTATACCATTGCTTACACTTGCTGTAATTCGAATTGGGTATTGTCTTGTGTTTTTAAATTTAAAATCTATCGCTCCGTAAACAACTGTAGCATCTCTTCCTGCTGGTAAATATGATGTTACAAATTGATGATTTCTTCTTTCAACAATTTCTAAGTTTGCCATCAATACAGAATTATATAATGTTGATGAAATCTGACAAATACCTCCACCAATTCCATCCACTACTTGACCATTTTCATACACTTTTCCATTTCTATATCCTGCTGCTACTGTTCTTTCTCCTAAAGTTTTGTTATATGAAAAAGTTTCTCCTGGTAACACTACCTTTCCATTTAATTTTTGACATGCCAATCTCAAGTTTGTTGTTCTGTCAACATTACTTGCATCATATCTTGTAGTAAATGTAGCAAGTTGATTTGGAAAAGCTTCTGTTCCTAATTGGCTTAATGTTACAGATGCTTTTGTTACTGTTAATGGTATTATATATTCTTCTTTTTCTTCTGCTAGTATAGCTTTAGCTGCTTCAACATCAAAGTCTATTCCGTCTACTTCTGGATGTACTTCAAAAGGATCTCTTGTTATATATGCATCTTGTACCTCTTTATATACTTCTGAATGAATCTTTTCTATATCAATTGGATCTGGATCTTTTTCTTTAATTGGAATATCTAAATAATCTTGTGTTATTTCTGTCTTTTTTATCTCATCTTTTACTTGATTTAATAATTTTTCTTTATCAATTACTATTCCTTTTTTACCTTTTCCAATTATTAAATTGCTGTCTTCAATATAATAACTTGATTCAACTACTATTCCTGGTAATTTGGCACCAATATCTTCAATTGTTTGATTTGCAACATCTTCATTTATTGAAATGTCTAATTCTATATTACTTTTAAATAAATATGTCTTTAAAATCTCATAATTATTTACAAAAATATTGTCTTTTTTTCCAATATTAAAAGCTTCTTCTGCTGCTTTATTAATGTCATATGTTGTCTCTAGTAAATTTAAATCTATTGCTGAACTATAATCTTCATATTTTACTTCAATTTCTTTTTTTAATTTTTCATCATATATTTGCTTTATTTTATTTGCAGCATCATCTTTGCTTAAATTAGAAACATCTATACCTTGAATTGTTACACCTTTTATAATGTTAGAGTTGTTAACATTTATTAATGCAAAAATTACAGAAAAAATAAATATTAATACTATTAAAATCAGAAAAGCAATTATACCTTTTTTGTTTTTATCTTTTTTTTCTTTTTCATTTTCCTTTTTTACAGGTTTAAACTTGTCTTTTTCCTGTTTTTGTTTTTTCTTTGCTTCTGTAGACTTTTTTTCTTTGCTCTTTTCACTTTTTTTGTTTGATTTTTCTTCTTTAACTTTTACATCCTTTTCTTTTTTTTCTTCTTCCTTCTCCATTTTCTCTTTTAACATCTCTTTCCCTTTCACTATTACTTCTATACCTATAAATATTACCATAAAAACTTTTTTTTTACAATATATATTTATATTTCATTATATTATTTTTATTTTTAATTATTCCTTGTTTTTTTCTTGTATATATCGAGTTTTATCAAATTTTTACTTTTTTTTTAAAAAACTATTGAACTTTGTAAAAAATAATATTATAATGAGACTTAGCAAAAGATAAATAAGGAGAATGTAGATGGAACTAAAAAAGAATATATTTTTTAACACAGATAAATTAGTTGAAAATACAACTGTTAAAATTTCTTATACTGGAGATTTTTTTCAAGATGCTTCTGAAAAAGTAATTATTCATTATGGCTTTGGTCCAGATTGGAAAAATGTAAATGATATTGAAATGGAAAAAACAGAGTTAGGTTTTCAAGCAGAAATTGTTCTTGATGGTACTGAAACTTTTAATTTCTGTTTTAATAATGGTGATGACAAATGGGATAACAACAATGGTGAAAACTATGTTTTTCCTTTAGAAAAAGTTCAAAACGAATTAGTTGTTTTAGATGATGAACCTGTTTCTTTAGGATCTGCTAGAAAATTAAGAAGATCATATTTATGGAGTAAGAAAGTTCGTTTAGCTATATATAAAATAATTACTTATTTACCAAAATTGATTTCAGGAAATTATAAGAGAAAAATCACTCCAGCAAATGATTCAAATGAAGTAAAATAATTAAAAACCATAGATTAAAATCTATGGTTTTCTTGTTATGTTATATTACCCAACCTCCGTTAATTGATATTACTTGTCCTGTTGTATAATTATCTTCAATTAGCCAGTTTACACATTTTGATATATCTTCTACTTTTCCTATTTTTTCTAATGGTATTTCTTGCTTTATTTCTTCTATTTCTTCTTGTGTCCACTCTTTATTCATATCTGTATTTATCATTCCGGGAGCTATTGAATTCACTCTTATATTTGATGGACCTAGTTCTTTTGCTAGACTTTTTGTTAAAGCATCCATTCCCGCTTTTGTTATAGAATATATCGTTTCCATTGAAGCTCCAGTAATTCCCCATATAGATGATATATTGATAATACACCCTTTTTTATTGTTAATCATTGTTTTACAAACTTCTCTGGTCATTGCAAATGCCGAATATAAATTTGTGTTGACTAATCTTTTCCAATCATCATCTGTTACGTCTATAATCAGTTTTGATTGTGCTATTCCAGCATTATTTATCAAAATATCTATTGTTTTATATTTTTCTAAAGTATAATCTACTATTTTTTTTACCTCTTCATGTTTTGATACATCAGCTTTAAATATATCAATATTAAATTTTTCTTTTAATTCTTTTGCTTTTTCCTCAGATTTATTATAATTTGCGACTACCTTTATTCCTTGTTTTGCTAATTCTTTAGCTATTTCTCTTCCTATTCCTCTTGATGCTCCTGTAACAATTGCTACTTTTTCCATACTTTACACCTCTTATTTTTATTTATTAAATGTTATCATCTTTTTTTATATCTAGTCAATAAAAAAATAATTATTAAATAAAAAAATTAGTAAATAAAACTAATCTTCTGATAATTTTAAAATAATTGTAGTTTTTGTTTGCAATTTTTTTATAATATTATAAAATATATAAAAAAAGGAGTTTTGTAATGAATGTTAAAAATAATTATAATGAATGCTTAACTAATTTGGCTTGTTCTATAAGAAAATACTTTGGACTTGAATATCATCACGGAACTTTGCCTTATATTGATAAAATATTAGAAGAAAAACATCCTAATAATGTTATTATTATGCTTTTTGATGGGATGGGATCAAAAATATTAGATAGAACATTAGAGAAAGATTCCTTTTTTATAAAAAATAAATATAAGGAAATATCAACAGTTTTTCCGGCAACCACGACTGCTGCTACTACATCTATTAGAACTGGATTAAATCCTATTGAACACGGATGGCTTGGTTGGAATACTTATATAAAACCAATAGATAAAACTATAACTTTATTCTTAAATTGCGAAAAAGGAAAAGAAACTACTTGTAAAGAATTTTTGAAAATAAAAAATAAATTAGTCACTACTACAATAACTGATGAAATCAATGAAAAAGGCTTATACTATGCAAAAGAATTTTTTCCATTTAAAACAAGTTCTGCAGTATTATATTCAAATTTAGATAATATGCTAGATTTAGTATTAGATGAAACACAAAAAGATGGTAAGAAATTTCTATATGTTTATGATGATGAACCTGATCATACAATGCATAATTATGGCGCAGATAGTAAAATTGTTAAAGAACTAATAAAAGAAAGAAATACAAAAGTTGAAAAATTATGCAAAAAATTAAAAGATTCCTTAATCATTGTTGTAGCAGATCACGGTCATATCAAAGTTGATAATATCTTTTTAAATGATTATCCCGAATTATTAAATATGTTAGAAAGAACAACATCTATTGAACAAAGAGCCGTTTCTTTTAAAGTAAAAAAGGAATATATGAATGAATTTGTCAATAAATTTAATAATTTGTTTGGTAACTACTTTAAACTTTGTAGTAAGGCTGAAATATTAGAAAGCAATATTTTTGGAAAAGGTATTCCAAATGAATTGTTTGAAGATGCTATAGGAGATTTTATTGCTATAGCAGAAAATTCTAATAAATGTTTAATTACAGATGGTGATGATGTATTATTTTCTCATCATGCTGGATATACTGATGATGAAGTATTTGTACCGTTAATTATTATAGATAAAACTGAGATTTAAATATTTAAGCACTAAGAATTTTGATAATTATATCAAAATTCTTAGTGTTTTTAGAATCAATTAATTTATTGAAAGTTACTATAATTTATGATATAGTGCAAATTATAATACATAAATTGAGTAAATTATAAGAAAACAAGGAGATAATATTTGTGAAAAAAATGAAACGAAATGATATAGAAGAAGTTGAGCTTTTTTCTAGTGAAAAATATAATGATATAATTCAAATATGTGCAATACTAAAAGATAATAATATTGCGTATATAAAAAAAGCCTTTTATCCAACATTTAATTATAATAGTTTTTTTTATGCAATAAAAAAGATATATGTTAATAAAGCTGATTATGAAAAAGCTTCCAAATTAATATCTGGTTACATATCTTATAAAGATACCAATAAACAAATAGAAGATGATGTATATACTCCAAAATTAAAAAGGGTTGGAAATATTTTATTAATTATTTTTATAGGAATTCCAGTTTTATTATGTATTTTAGGATTAATATTAAAATCAATTGACTGAAAATAAATAATTACATAAGTAATTGTAAATCGTGCTTTTTTAATTTAACAAATGTTTAAATTTTTATTATATAACTTTAATACTCTTTAATTAAGAGTATTTTTTTGATGATTGATACTTGTATCAATCTATTTATACTACTTTTGAGCTACTATTCCATAAAGTCTCCTTTTTAACAAGATTCCTTTTTCTTTTTTATTTTTTTGTATATATTTATTCAATAAATCTATTTCTACCTTTTTATGTCCTAATTTTTTATTTTCATGTATTTCTGAAAAATCATTTAATATTGGTGTTTTCATTAGTATAGCTAATAGATCTTCCTTTGTTTCATAGTATTCGTTTTCTATTATTTTAATTTTTTGTATTTTTTCAAAACCTGCTTCTTTTATTTCTTGATAATCTTTTTCAGATATTGCTATTTCATCATTATAAGCTTGTCCTCTTCCAAATAATTCCTTTAGTTCCCAACAATCTTTTTTGTCTATACCTTCAATGACTAACGTTCCTCCTTTTGTTAAACAATTGTAAATTTGTTTTGCATTTATTATTGTGTGTTTTGCTGAAACTAAATCAAATATTTCATTTGGGAACTTCATTTCAAGATTATTCATTTTTGCAAACTTAACTTTACTATTAGAATATTTTTT
>CANQQC010000066.1 GCA_947625925.1 uncultured Clostridia bacterium
CAATTAAGCAAAATGCTACTGTAATAGATTTAAGTTGTTTTGAAAAAGAAATTATATATACTTTAAGAAAAATGTCAGTTGATGAAATTTCTAATTTATCTGATGTTTCAGAAGGTTTGGAATTTAGTATTAAAAGAGCTACTAACTCATGTAGCAATCTTAACGATCTTTTAAACTCTATTAAGTCAAAACGTTATACTAAAACTAGACTTCAACGAATCCTTTTATATAGTTTACTTGATATTACTAAAAAAGATATTGAACTTTCTAAAAAAGTCTTACCATATATTCGTGTCCTTGGTTTTAATGATAACGGAAAAGAACTTATATCTGAAATTGCTAAAAACGAACCTAATTTAGAAATTATTACATCATTAAAAAAATTTATAGATACAAATAATGATAATGCTTTGAAAACACTCATTGATAAAGATATACTAGCTACAAATATTTATACTTTAGGTTATAAGTCTCCATTATTAGCTAATCTTGATTTTACAAAAAAAATTATAAAAAAATAAAAGCTTGTACTTAAATAGTACAAACTTTTATTTTTTATTTTGTTACCCATTTAATCAAATCTATATTTGCTGGTTCAATTAACATTTCATGTTTTGGCATTACTCTAAATGTATATCCATAATTTCCACCTGTCTTTAATTCTATTTTAGCAATAAATTGATATCTATTATTCTTTGTATCTTCCATGTCTAAAGTCATTGGTATTATATCTATATCCTCAACAACTCCATTTTCCAATATTTTTCCGTAATAAACTTCTGCTTGAATATTTTCTATATCAATATTTGGTAACTCTATTTCACATTTAACTTCGATATTATTTCCTGCATCTAAAGTGATATTATCTAAGTTATTTTTTTGTTCAATTTTTATATCTTTCCAGTTATTCTTTATATCTTTTTTCCATGAATTAAATTCTGCAACTTTATCTATATCTAAGAAATATTTATCTGTTAAATCACATAATGGTATATATATATTATTAGTATATTCAACTAACATTCTAGCAGTACTATATTTTCCGCCTGTAGAAATTATTGAATTTTTCATAATTTGAACCCAATTTTTTGATATTCCATTTTTATCTTTATCATAATATGTAGGAATAATCTTTTCTTCAAGTGTGTAGTACATACTTTCACAATCAGCTAAATCTTGTGCTTCATATGAATCATATTCAGCATTTGTTCCTATTGTCCATCCATTATCTCCTGTATATCCTTCAGCCCACCATCCATCTAGGACACTAAAGTTTATTACACCATTAACAGATGCTTTTTGTCCACTTGTTCCTGATGCTTCCATAGGTCTTCTTGGATTATTTAACCATACATCTACTCCACTTATTAAATATCTTGACATTGCTATATTATAGTCTTCTAGTATAAATATCTTTCCTTTAAATTGTGGCATCATAGATATTTCATGAATATATTTTATTAAATCATGTCCTTCTTTATCAGCTGGATGTGCTTTTCCTGCAAATACAATTTGAACAGGTCTTTCTTCATCATTTAATATTTGTGTTATTCTTTCAAGATCTTTAAAAATCAATGTTGCCCTTTTATATGTAGCAAATCTTCTTGCAAAACCAATTGTTAATGCTTTTGAATTTAATTTTGATGTAATTTCATTGATTTCTTCATAAGAATATCCTGATCTTTTTAATCTTCGAACAGTTTGTTCTTTAATAAGTTTTATTAGTTTATCTTTTCTTTCTTGATGTACTTCCCATAATTTTTCATTTGGAATATTTTTTATCTTCGTCCAAATTTCCTCTTGATGTATATTGTCTTGCCAATATGGAGTTAAATATTTGTTATATAATTCTTTCATTTTAGGTGCTAACCAAGAACATGTATGAATTCCATTTGTTACATGTGTAATTGGAGACTCTCCAGGTGCTATATTTGGCCATACTTCTCCAAATAACTCTCTTGAAACTGCTCCATGTAATTTACTAACTCCATTTTTCTTTCCTGCAATTTTTAATGCTAGAATTCCCATATTGAAACCTTCTTCTATTTCTTTTACAGGTTTCATTCCTAATTTTAGAAATTCTTCACGATTTAAACCTAATCTTGGCCAAAAATCTTTAAAATATTTTTCAACTAATGCAATTGGGAATATGTCATTTCCTGCTGGTACAGGTGTATGAGTTGTAAATACAGTTCTTGCTGTTGTTATATCTTTTGCAACTTCAAAAGATACTTGTTTTTCATGCATTATATTTTTCATCAACTCTAGTGTCAAAAAGGCTGAATGTCCTTCATTCATATGGAATATAGTTGGATTTAAGTTTAATATTCTAGTTAATAAATTTGTTCCACCCATTCCTAAAACAATTTCTTGGCGTATTCTCATTTCTTGATCTCCGCCATAAAGTTTAAGTGTTATGTCGCGATCTTCTACATTATTTTTATCTATATCTGAATCTAATAAATATAGTGTTACTCTACCAACATTTACCTTCCATACCTTTAAGTAAACTCTTCTTTTTGGGAATTTAACATATATTGTTAAATCGTCTCCTTTTTCATCCTTTACCGGATTTATTGGTAAATCATATATATCTATATTTTTGTATTCAGATTCTTGTTGACCATATCCATTTATTTTTTGAGTAAAATATCCTTGTTTATACAATAAACCAACAGCTACTAACGGAATTCCCAAATCACTTGCAGATTTCAAATGATCACCAGATAAAATTCCCAATCCACCAGCATAAATAGGTATGGTCTCATCTAAACCATACTCAGCTGAAAAATATGCGATTAAATCTTTTTTATTGTTGGGATGTACATTATTGAACCATGTATTTTTACTTTTCATATAGTTTTCAAAATTTTCTACAATCTTATCATATTCACGTAAAAATAACACATCTTTTGATACTTTTTCTAATTTATCTTGTGACACTAATTTTAAAAATTTAGTTGGATTTTTTAAACAATTTTCCCATAAATCATTATCTATTTTTTGAAATAATTTTAAAAATTCTGTATTCCATGACCACCATAAATTGTTAGCAACTGTTGATAGTTTTTCTATTCTTTTTGGCAATTGTGGATTAACTGTTATTCTATTGAATACATACATAATTTATTATATTCCTCCTTTGTATTTTTGCATTGCTTTTTCGCTTCGTATTTTTTATTAACTATATTATCTATTAAATGAAAATATTTGTCAATGACAAATCAAAAAAATAAAGTTTATTTTTTATCTTATTATTCTTGATATATCCTGATACATTACAACTGCTGATAATGTCATAAGTAATGCAAATCCTAATAATTGTATACAGGCTTCTGTTTCTGTTTTCATAGGTTTTCTTCTAATCGCTTCTATTATCAATATCAATAGTTTACCACCATCTAAAGCTGGAATTGGTAATAAATTTGTTACTCCTAATGAAACAGAAATAACTGATAATAAAATTAAAAATTCATTAAATCCATTAGTTTGTGAAATAATACTTCCAATACCAACCGGACCTACCATTTGGTCAACTCCCACATGTCCTGTTACTAATTGTTTTATACTATTTCCCAATGCTATTATAAATTGAAAAGTTTCTTGCATTCCAAATAAAAATGCATATACTATTAATCCAAATACAATATTTACAACGGCTCCAGCTACTACTATTGCTATTCTTTTTGAAATACTAGCTTTTGAAAATGCTCTTTTACTTTCTGATTCTTCGTTTTCTCCTTCCATTTTTATAAAACCACCTAATGGTATTGCTCTTACTGTATATTGTGTTTCTTTTCCTTGCTTTTTATATATTTGTGGTCCAAATCCTATAGAAAATTCATCTACTTCTACATTACACATTTTTGCAACTATAAAATGCCCACTTTCATGAATTATGATTAAAAAACCTAGTAAAACGATTAATTTGATAACTGCTATGATGAAAGATATCAAATTATTCCCTCCTTATTTTACATGATACTTAATAGAGCATATGCAAAAGGTGCTAAAAATATTAAACTATCTATTCTATCTAACATTCCCCCATGCCCTGGTATCAAATTGCTATAATCTTTTATATCAACATATCTTTTTATAGAAGATGCTGAGAAATCTCCTATTTGTCCAACCAAACTTAGTACAATTCCCATTCCTATTATATATAAATATGATATATTCATTCCCCAAAATGTATTTGCAATATATGTATAGGCTAATGCCATAAGTAATGAACCTATTACTCCAGCTATTGCTCCTTCTATTGATTTTTTTGGACTTATTTTACTAAATTTATGTTTTCCAATTTTCTTACCTACAACATATGCAAATATGTCAGTTCCCCATGCAGCAATTAGTGGATACCAAATATATATTTTTCCATTTTCCATTCCATTTATAAATGCTATAAACATTATAAAAAATATAACATAAAATATCCCTATAAAAGTATATGCGATATCTCTAAAATTAGTCTTCATTTCTGTAATAATAATTTGTGCAAATAAAAGCATTAGTATTGTTGGTACCGCTACTGTTACAACTAAATTCAAATTGTAATATGGTACTAAATGTATGAAAGCAATACTTATACAACATAAATATCCAAGCCATCTTACTGGCTTTGATATTTTTGATATTGCATTAAAATATTCATCAATTGCAAAAATTGCAATTACTGCTAAAGCTATATCTACGACATATTTATTTCCTATTAGTAATATCAATACAACAATAGGAAATCCTAATAGTCCTGAAGTTATTCTTTTCATATCCATATCTTTTCAATTCCTTTTCTTATATATTAGTTGGCTCCAAATTTTCTTGTTCTTTTTTGATATTCTTCTATTGCTTTATCTAAATCTTCTTCACTAAAATCTGGCCAATTTTTATCTACAAATATAAATTCTGAATATACTAATTGCCATGGTAAGAAATTACTTAATCTTATTTCACCACTTGTCCTTATTAACAAATCGGGATCTGGTTGTTCTTTTGTATATAAGTGATCAGATATCATTTTTTCATCTATTTCATCTACTTTTATTTTATTTTCTTTTACATCTAGAGCTACACTTTTTATAGCTTGAATAAGTTCATCTCTTCCTCCATAGTTAAGTGCAATATTAAATACAATTCCTGTATTATCTTTTGTTCTTTCCATACACCTTTCTATGCTAGATCTCATTCTTTTTGAAAGACCTTCTTTACTACCAATTATTTTTACCTTAATATTTTCTGTGTCTGCTCTTTTTGCATAATCATCTAAATATGATTGGAACAGCATCATCAAACTATTTACTTCTTCTTCTGTTCTTCTCCAGTTTTCTGTAGAAAATGCATATACAGTAATATGTTCAATTCCTATTTTATTTGCATATCTAACTATTTTTTCTAATGTTTTTGCTCCTTCTTTATGTCCAAAGCTACTTGGCTTACCTAAGTTTTTAGCCCATCTTCTATTTCCATCCATAATGACTGCTATATGCTTTGGTAAGTTTTCTTTTTTTAACATCCTATTACCCCTTTTAATTATTTTTTTCTATTTTTTATATAAAGTGCTAATTCTTTTAAGAACTCACCTTTTTTTCCATATGTTTCTACTATTTCAACTGCTTCATTTGTAATTTTTTCTAATATTTTCTTTGACTCTTCAAGTCCATATTTTGAAATATAAGTACATTTACCTTTTTCTTTATCATTTCCAACAGGTTTACCAGTTTCTTCTTCATTTCCTTCTTCTGATAAAATGTCATCTTTGATTTG
>CANQQC010000067.1 GCA_947625925.1 uncultured Clostridia bacterium
ATCTTTTTCTTTATTATATCAAAAAAATGAAAGTAAACACTTTTTTTGTGTCTACTTTCATTTTACCACTTCAATTTTATAATGTTGCTTTTTTAATTTCAATTTTTCTATTTGATATTTTGTTAATAAAATATCTATCATGTGAAACAAATAAAATTGTTCCATCATATTCTTGTAAGGTATTTTCCAAAACTTCTCTTGTTGATATGTCTAAATGGTTTGTTGGTTCATCTAATAATAAAAAATTCACATCTTTTGTTATTAGCTGGGCCAGTTTTAACCTAACTTTTTCTCCTCCAGAAAGTTTAGATAATTTTTTAAACACCTCTTCCCCATAAAACATAAATTTAGCTAGAAATCTTCTTGCATCAGTTTCGTTTCCAACATAAATTTTCATAAATGATTCAAATATTGTTTCTTCTTCATTTTCAAATTTTATTTCTTGTGGAATATATCCTATTTTTACATTACTTCCTATTTCTATTTGTCCTTCATAATCTTTTTCTTGCCCTAAAATAATTTTAAGTAATGTACTTTTTCCAGCTCCATTTTTTCCGACTATACAAACTTTTTCTTTATTAAATATTTCAAAATTCAAATCTTCAAAAATTATATTATCTCCATATTTTTTCGATAATCTTTTTACTCTTAAAACATCATTTCCTGATCTATTATTCATTTTTATGTCTAAATTTATTTTTCTTTTTTCTAAAGTAACTTTATCTATTACTTGCATTTTTTCTAATCTTTTTTCAATACTTTTAGCTCTTTTATAGAACATTTCATTTTTTGCAATTTCACCGAATTTTCTTAATGTTTTTATTGATTCTTTCATTTTTGCTATTTGTTTTTGTTGGCTTTTATATACTTCAAATTCAGCTAATGTTCTTCTTTCATCTTCTTCTAAGAAATACGTATAATTTCCCAAATATATTTTTTGTTTTCCCTCTTCTAAAAGTATAGTTTTTGTTGTTACTTCATCTAAAAAATATCTATCATGTGAAATCATAAGAACTGTACCACTATATGATTTTAAAAATTCTTCTAACCATTCTAATGTTTGTATATCTAAATGATTTGTTGGTTCATCTAACAATAAGATATCTGGGTTTTTCAAAAGTATTGTAGCTAAATTTACAATAGTTTTTTCCCCACCACTTAGTAGATTATATTTTTTTCTTAAAAATACTTCATTAAATTTAAATCCTGAACATATCTTATTATATTTTTCTTCTATTTCATATCCACCAAGAACTATATACTTTTCCTGAATTTTCCCATATTTATTTATTATTCTTTGGAGCTCTTCATTATCAGAAATCGTACTCATTTCTTGCTCTAGTTTCTTCATTTTATTTTCTATTTTAGTTATTTCCTCAAAACTTCTTTTAAGAAAGTCTGCAACTATTAAATCTTCTTTTTCATCTTCATATATTTGATTAAGCATTCCTATTGTTGAACCTTTTCTTATATTTACATTTCCAGAATCTTGTGTTTCTATACCACAAATAATTTTTAATATTGTAGATTTTCCTGCTCCATTTGAACCAATTAAAGAAACTTTTTCTCCAGTTTTTATTTCAAAACTTACTCCATTTAATATGTTTTTTAATCCATAATTTTTCTTTATATTATTTAATTCTATTTCTATCATTTTTATATCTCCTTATCCTTTTTATTTCATATAAATAACGAGATATAACTGCTATATATTTTTATTCCTAACTATTACAACTATATATAGCATTTATCTCGTTGTAATAGTTAAACAGGCAAATCCTCTAAATTTATTTTTCCCTTCAAATTCTTTTCTCTTATTCATTTTCCTCTATATCCTTTCTTTTTTACTTAAGTTGTTTCATTCTCAACAACTTCCCCTTTGTCATTGTATACTATATATCCATCCAAATTTGGTCTTTCTACATCATTATTAGTTACAACATCTATTTTTAGATTTCTATCTGTTACAATATCTATTAATAATCCATAAAATACAGTATAATCTGTTCTTTTAGTTATTAGTCCTGTTTGTTTATCTATCAAAAACTTTGTTGAAGAAAACATTTCTATAGAATCTTTATTCCATACTTTTACTAAAACATATTTTCTTCCTTCTATTTGTTTTTCTCCTAAATATTTAAAATTGAAATCAAATTGTTCTCTATTTGCTATTATTGAGTAGTCAAATTGATTTTGACTATATTCATTTTGTTCGTTATTACTTTCTAATTTTTTTGTAATAGTAGCATATTTATTTCCATTAATATATATTATTTCATCTTTGTTTGTATCTTCCCATTCGGTTGTCTTCCCATCATTAACTACTTTTCTTATACCATCTTTTATATAATGTTCTGTTCTATTATTATCTAATTTAATAATTCCTGATATTGATTCAGAAGACGAATAATAATAGTTCGGATACCTTTTCCCTTTTTCTAATAGTTCTATTACTTCTTCTCTTGTCATAGGATTACTCTTATCTAAAAAACCATCGAAGTTAATTACTATTTCATATGCAGTAATTAAAATAAGAAATATAATTAAAATACTTAATATTATTTTTAACACTTTAATTTTCATCTTTTGTTCTCCTTTTTCTAATTTTTTAAAACTATACTACTATATTTTACCATATTTTCCCCTAAAAATAAATAGTTTGTCACATTTTTGTATTGCGTTGTTTTAATGTTTTTGATAAAATATCCTTATTAAAGGAGGAATAAAATTTGAAATATGCATATGTAAGTGTTTTAACAACAGAATCTTATCTAATTGGAATACTTGGAGTAGCTAAGTGTTTAGAAAAAGTCAAATCAAAATATCCTTTCTATGTACTTATAACAGATGGAGTTTCCAGAGAAACAGAAACTTTTCTTAATAATCAAAAAATACATACAATAAGAAAAAAATCAATAGAGATACCAGATATCATTAGAGAAAAGAATAGTAAAGGAGTTTTTTCACATTGGACTTATACTTTTGATAAATTATCAATTTTCGAGTTAACTCAATTTGATAAAATTGTATACTTAGATTCTGATATCTATATTAGAAAAAATATAGATAAACTGTTTAAAAAAGGTCATATGTCAACTACTCCAAATAGAAAGTTCGGTCCAAATATAACCCCACCTCCTGAATTGATTTCTGGATTATTAGTAATAAAACCACAAAAAAATATATTGAATTCATTTTTAGAAATATTATCAACTATTGCTAATAAAAGAGAATCAGTTGGTGATCAAGATATTTTACAAGAATATTATACTGATTGGAAAAATCATAAAGAATTACATTTAGATTTAAAATATAATGCTTTTTTTAGTTACTTGGATTATTACATTTCTAAATGCAATTATTCTTTAGATGATATGTATGTTTTTCATTTTATTTTATCAAAAAAGCCTTGGGACTTTTCTATCGATACTATAGATGATTATATGAAATATTTAAATGATAGAGTTGAACTTCTTTATAGCAAATATAAAACTCAAGATCTTTTGGATTGCATAAATAGTGGAAATAAAAATAAAGAAATAATTACTAGAGAATATTTAGAGTTATTAGAAAATATAAAAAATAATTATATAAAAGGAGAATAATATGAAATTATATGTAGTTAGACATGGGCAAACTGATTGGAATGTTTTACACCGTTTACAAGGATGCACAAACATAGCATTAAATAGTACTGGAATTAAACAAGCTCATATTCTATCTGATAATATTAAGGATCTTAAGATAGATATGATCTTTACTTCTCCACTGGATAGAGCTGTAGATACTGCTAACATTATCAATGAACATAGAAATCTTACAATTCAGGCTGACAATGCTTTAATTGAAAGATCTTATGGTCTTTTAGAAGGTGTCTATGGACACGAATATAATAAATATCTATATTGGGACTATGATAAGAATTACTCAGACAATAATGTTGAAAAAGTTCAAGATCTTTTTAAAAGAGTATATGACTTTTTAGACTCAATAATAGAAAAATATAATGATAAAAATATTTTATTAGTTACTCATAATGGTGTAAGCATTGCCATAAATTGTTATTTTAAAGGTTTTCCAGCTGATAAACAACTATTAAAGTTTATTTTGGATAATTGCTCATATGTTGAATATAATAGCAATGAAATAGCTAAAAATTAAGAGAATCCAATTTTAGAATTCTCTTTTTTTAATTATTTATTTGCTCTTTTTAATATTGCCTTCATAACTTCTGTAGACATCTTCTCTAATGCTCTCCAATCCTTTGATACATTTCTAATTGATCCAATATATACTTCTTCTATAGAAACTTTCTTTTTTAACATATCAAGTAAAATTCCTATATCTACACCATAGTCTTTTTCAAATTCAATATTTTCAAAGGCTTCCTTGGTTCCTGCAATCATTCCACTTAATGGTTGAGAAAATTCTTGAATATCGGGCATTAGTAACTTTAATAAAGGTCTTGCAACTAAATTTGTAACCCTACCATTTTCTCTATCAAAATTACTTTTTACAAATTGTACATTTCTCTTTAAAATCGGTTCTGCCATTATTTCAATTATTTCTTCTTTATAATCAGGAATATCTGCATCCAAAAATACAATTATATTGTTTTTTGCATATTTTATTCCCTCTTCCATTGCATAACCTTTTCCTTGCTTATTACAATTTATTACTTTGGCACCCACTTCAACTGCTACTTTTTCTGTATTATCTGTACTTAAATTATTTACTACAATAATTTCATTTACATGTTCACATTTTTTTGATTTAGTTATTACATTACCAATATTATTTTCTTCATTAAATGCTGGTATTATAACTGTAACATACTCTTTCATATTGTTCCCCTTACATTTTATATCATATTTTTATGTATAAAATCAATAGTTTTATAGTTTCAAACTTTATCACTTTTTTAACAATGTAAGATGTTTTTATTATTCCATAAACATATCATCTAAATTATGAGAAATAAGTTTTAAATTATTTATATCTTTTCCTTCTATTACATATGGTATACAGTGTTCAATTTTTAGCTTAAATATCTTTTCTTTTGGAATATTAAACATATCAAAGAATAAACATCTTGTTGCAATAAGATGAGAAAAAACTCCTATTGTCTTATCTTCACTAAAATCTAAAGTTTTTAAAAAATCCATACATCTTTTACTAACTTCTGTATAATTTTCTCCTTCTGGTGCCTTTTGTATAAAATCAGCTCTATATTTATTAAATTTATCATCTAGTATATATTTTTTATATTCTTTAGAATTTAATAAATCTTTTTCCTGCTTTCCTTCAAATATTCCCAGACTTCTTTCTCTTAATTCTTTACATGTATATACTTTATATCCTGGCTTTGCTAATTTTGCTGTTTCTATCGATCTATTTAAATCAGAAGAATATACTTTTTGTATATCTCGTATAAATTTATTATTTGTTAATCTTCTTGCTTGACTTTTTCCTTCTTCTGTTAAATCTGTTAGCTCGTTATTTAAAGCTCCTGTATAAAAAGCTGTTTTTCCATTATTTATTACATTAGCTTTAGTTTGTCCGTGTCTTATTACTACTATTTTCATAATTTCTCACCTTTCATCTACAAACTATTAATATATTATAACATAATTTTTATTTATCTAAATCGAGCACTGTAACGCATTCAACATGTATTCATGTAAAAATCCTTTGTGATTTTTTGTGATTAGCCTAGTAACTTTAAAGTCTTGAAATTCTAACAGA
>CANQQC010000068.1 GCA_947625925.1 uncultured Clostridia bacterium
GCTTGATATATTACTGAATATTGTTTAATTTCAACTTCATCTTTTTCAGCAATTTCTTTTGCAACATTATCTGGTCTAACATTAAATGCTATAATTATTGCATTTGATACTTTTGCAAGAGTAACATCTGATTGATTAACTGCACCTGCAGCTGCATGTATAACTTTTACACGTACTTCTTCATTAGTTAATTTTTCTAATGATTGTTTTACTGCTTCAACTGAACCTTGAACATCAGCTTTGACAATTAAGTTTAATACTTTTAAGTTTTCCTCAGCCATTTTGCTAAATAGATTATCTAATGTTATTTTATTTTGTTCACTTATCTTCTTTTCTCTAGCTTGACGTTTTCTTCTTTCTATTAGATGTTTTGCCATTTTTTCATCTTTAACTTCATAGAAAGTATCTCCACCTTCTGGTACTTCAGTAAGACCAATAATTGAAACTGGAGTTGAAGGACCTGCACTTTTAACTTTTTTACCTTTATCATTTTTCATAGCTCTTATTCTACCTAAAGATGAACCTACAACAATTGTATCTCCTTCATCTAAAGTTCCTCTTTGTACTAGTAAAGTAGCAACTGGTCCACGTGATTTATCAAGTCTTGCTTCAATAACAACACCTTTAGCTTGTTTTTTAGGATTTGCCTTTAATTCTAATACTTCAGCTTGTAATAATACCATTTCAAGTAATTGATCAATATTTTGATTTTTCTTAGCAGAAATTGGTACAAATATTGTATCTCCACCCCATTCTTCTGGTACTAACTCATAGTTCATCAATTCTTGTTTTACTTTTTCAATATTTGCATCTGGTAAATCAATTTTATTTATTGCAACAATTATTGGGATCTCTGCAGATTTAGCATGATTTATAGCTTCAATAGTTTGTGGTTTAACTCCATCATTTGCTGCTACAACAAGTATTGCTATGTCAGTAATTTGTGCACCTCTGGCTCTCATTGCTGTAAATGCTTCATGTCCAGGTGTATCTAAGAATGTAATTTCTTTATTACCAATTTTAACCTTATATGCACCAATATGTTGTGTTATTCCTCCTGCTTCACCTTCAATAACATTTGTCTTTTTAACAGCATCAAGTAAAGAAGTTTTTCCATGGTCTACGTGTCCCATTACAACAACAACAGGTGGTCTTGTAACTAATTCTTCTTCTTTATCCTCTGATTCATCAAATAAAATATCTTCTTCTTTAATCTCTTCTTTTTTATGTGCAGTAACTCCAAATTCTTCTGCAATTAAGAAAGCTGTATCAAAATCAATATCATTATTTATTGTTGCCATTATTCCATTTTCCATTAGCTTCTTTATTACTTCTCCAGTTGTTTTCTTTAATTCTTGAGCAAAGTCCTTTACTGTAATAATTTCTGGAATAGTTATTTCAGTTAATTTAAATATTTTTTGTTTTGTATTATTTTGTTGGTTTTTATTATTTTTTCTCTTACCTCTTCTTCCTCTTGCTGTTGTTAAATCATAATAGTCTAACATTCCACCTTCTTGGTCATTAAACATATTTGATAATTTATTTGTTTGCTTTAAATTTTTAAGCTTCTTTTCATCAATAGCGTTTTCTCCCCTATTTCTTTTAGCTTTATTTTTCTTTGTTCTATTTTCATCAAATTTATTATTAGATTTTTGTTTTTCCATTGTTCTGTTATAGTCTTTTACACTTTCTTTTTCAACAATATCAGCAGACATAATATCTTTGATGTTCTTATCAATACCTTTGTCATCTAATGGCCTTTTATTACCAAAACGTTTATTATTGTTGTTATTTCTATTATAGTTATTATTATTAAATTTAGAATTATTATTTCCATTATTATTAAACCTATTTTTATTATAGGTATTTTGATTGTTTTCTTGATATTTTGTTTTTTCATTTTGTTTAGGAGTAATTTCAGGTTGTTTTTTTACAGTTTCTACTTTTTCATTAATTGGATTAGTTTTAACTGGTTCTTTTTTAATTTCTTTTTTCTCTTCTTTTTTCTCTTCTTTTTTATTTAATCCAAAAAGTTCACTAACAGACATTGGTTTAGTTGTTTTATTTCTATAAACAATGTTAAAATCTTTATTTTCTTTTCTTTCTACGAAACCAATACTATTTCTTCTTTCATTTCTTTTTTGAACTTTTTCTTGTGTTTTAGCTGCTTCGTTATCTATAATTACTTCTCTTCTTATAATTACAGGTTGCTTTTCTTCTTTTTTTGACACTTTTTCTTTCTTTACCCCTTTTGTTTTGTCATTTTTTGCTAGTTTTTCTATTTTTTTAACATTTTCTTCATCAATACTACTTAAATGACTTTTAGCTTCAATATTTAATTTTTCGGCTATTTCTAATACTTCTTTACTGCTTAAATTAAGTTTCTTTGCTATCTCATATATTTTAATTTTATTCAATAACGTCACCCCCACTATATTTCTCTTGAATTCCTTTAGCCATATTTATATCTCTAATACCAATAATTGCTTTATTTGATTTTCCAATTGTTTTACTTATCTCTTCAATTGTTCCATCAACTATATATGGTATATTATACTGATTACAAATCTTTTTAAATTTTTCTTTTGTTCTTTCTGAGCTATTTAGAGCTATTATAACAAGTTTAACTTTATTTTTCTTTATCTCATCTTCTACACTATCAGCTCCAAAGCAAATTTTTCTTGCTCTAGCTGCTAAGCCAATTATACCTTTTATATTATTTATCAAACATTACACCTCTTAAATTCTCATAAATTTCATCTGATATTTTCATATCAAAAACTTTTTCAAGTCTTTTACTTTTTAAAATTTTATCTAAGCATTTATTGTCCTTACATATGTATGCTCCTCTTCCTTCTTTTTTTCCTGTTTCGTCGACACATATTTCATTTTGTTTGTTTTTTACTATTCTAATTAATTCTTTTTTATCTTTTTTCTCATTACATCCCATGCAAGTTCTTTGTACTGGCTTTTTCATTATTTAAATACCTTCCTTTTTATTTATTCGTTTTGAGTATTTTCATCTGTTTCTTGTTCCTCTGTTTCTTCGTTGTTTGCATTTTCAAGCATTTGTCTAAATTGAGATTCAGATTTAATGTCTATTTTCCATCCAGTAAGTTTAACTGCAAGTCTAACATTTTGACCAGCTTTTCCTATTGCTAATGATAATTGATCATCTGGTACTATTACTTGTGCAAAATTTTCTTCTTCTTTAATATCTACTGCTAAAATTTTAGCTGGTAATAAAGCTGCTACAATATATATAGATGGATCTTCATTCCATTCAATAACATCTATTTTTTCACCATTTAATTCATTTATAATATTTTGAATTCTAACACCTTTTTGTCCTACACATGAACCAACCGGATCTATATTTGGATCTGGTGAATAAACAGCAACTTTACTTCTATTTCCTGGATCTCTTGAAACACTCTTTATTTCAATTACTCCTTCATATATTTCAGGAATTTCAAATTCTAGCAATTTTCTTACAAAGTCAGGGTTACTTCTTGAAACAATTACTTGTGGTGCACCTTTTGCTCCTCTTTCTACATCTAAAACATATCCTTTTATTTTATCATTTACATGATATTTTTCTGTAGGTATTTGTTCTTTAGGTGGCATAACACCTTCTAGTTTTCCTAAATCCATAACTACTATATTGCTATCAGCTTTTTGAATTATTCCAGAAACTATTTCACCTTTACGATCATTAAATTCTGAAAAAATTATATCTCTTTCAGCTTCTCTTAACTTTTGAACTATAACTTGTTTTGCAGTTTGTGCTGCTATTCTACCAAAATCTTTTGGTACTATTTCTTCTTCAACAGTATCTCCTACTTTAGCACCTCTTTTTATTTTTTTAGCATCAGCCTCAGCTATTTGTGTTTTCGCATCTTCTACTTTTTCTACAACTTCTTTTACTGAATATACATGTGTAGCTCCTGTTTTTTCATCCATATGAATACTTACATTTTCTGAATCAAAGTTTCTTTTATATGCTGTTACTAAAGCTGTATCAATTGCTTCTAATAAATATGCTTTTTTGATTCCTTTCTCTTTTTCTAGTTCATCTAATGCTAATATTAATTCTTTGTTGTCAATTGCTTTCATTTTCCTATTCCTCCTTTAAATTTTATTTTACCATTTATATATTGTTTTAGCTTGTGCTACATTTGATAGTTCTATTTTTAAATCTTTCCCGTCTTTTTCAATTATTAGATATTCATCTTCGATATTTTTTAGTTTTCCTTCTATTTCTTTTTTTCCTTCTTCATTATTTGTAAATAGTTTTATTTTAATATCTTTACCAATTGCTTTCATATAATGTTTAGGCTTTCTTAATTTTTTTTCAATTCCTGTTGAAGATATCTCTAAAAAATATTGATCTTTTATTATATCTGCTTCATCTAAAATTGGATTAACAATATTATTAACTATTTCACAGTCATCAATTGAAATAGTTTCATTTGGTTTTTCAATAAATATTCTTAAGTAATAATCCTTGCCTTCTTTTACATATTCAATATCATATATTTCATATCCACTGTCAT
The DNA here is from genome assembly GCA_947625925.1 of uncultured Clostridia bacterium. GTDB lineage: Bacteria > Bacillota > Clostridia > TANB77 > CAG-508 > CAG-269. The sequence goes on from CANQQC010000068.1 coordinate 4,557, forward strand.
TAATACTCTTCTTAACAAGTGATTCTACTTTCTCTTCAATTTTTGCCAATTTTTTCCTCCTTTTATCAGCATAGAAGAGTGGGATTTGTTCCCACTCTTCTGTTTTTATTCTATGCGTATATATTATATACTTTTTTTAATAAAATTGCAAGTTTTTTTAAGATATTTTTTCGATAACATCAACTGTTTCAGATACTTCTGCAATTTTTATATCTCTAACATGTTCAATTTTCTCCCATGTTGTTGTCCTCTTAAATAAACATTTAAAGTTAATTACAAGCCATGATCCCATGAATATTGGATAACACATCAATCCTTTTACCATAGGTTTAATTGGTCTTCTATCAAGTGCCATAACTATTAAAGCTGTTCCTATTGGTAATAAAAATGTTGGTCCTAAATACATTGCTAAATTATACATTAATTCCATTTGTGTCATTCCGTCTCCAGCATACATTAAAAAGTTTGTAGCTAGAATTATTAAAGTTAGTATGAACATTGGAATACTTCCTATTATATATAGTAAACCATCAAAGTTCATCATTGTTTTATTTTCTTTAGCAGCAACTGCTAATTGTTTTGTATACTCTTTTATACATTGTATATGTCCTACTGTCCATCTGCTTCTTTGTGACCATGATTGTTTGAATCCTGTTGGTTGTTCATCATATACTATTGCATCTGTTGCCCAACCTAATTTTTTACCTTTTATCATTCTTTGTAATGAGAATTCAATGTCTTCAGTTAATGTTTTAGTTTGCCATCCGTTTGGTTTTACTACATCAAATCTAACCATGAATCCTGTACCATTTAATAATGGAGATAATCCTAAATTATATCTAGCTAAATGATAAAATCTATGCATTGTCCAATAGAATATTGCATAACCTGCTGTTATCCAGTTATCTGTTGGATTTTTAATATCTCTATATCCTTGAAC
>CANQQC010000069.1 GCA_947625925.1 uncultured Clostridia bacterium
CTTAATATTAATGATGTAGTTGAGAAAAGTAAAAGCATAATTTATGGATATCGTTTTAATTTAGCTATTTTACTTTTAACTTTTACTGGATGGGCAATTCTATCTATTTTAACTTTTGGTATAGGTCTTCTTCTTTTGATACCCTATATTAATATAACTTTATTTAACTTTTATGAAACTATTAAAATTCATCCTGTTAAAAAGAAAAAAGAAAAACTATGTTAAATTAAAGATAATAAATCGAATTATATAAGGAGAAGATTGAGAAATAAAAGTTCGTATACTTGTTTCGAAATCGCTCCAACTATATTTCAGTTCAAACTTTTAATATAACTGAAATGAAAATCAATCAAATTATTGGTTGGTTTTTTTAGTATAATTTCAAATGAAAAGGAAAATATGAAAAATATATAATAAAATAATGAACAATAAGTATTAATAAAATGAAGGAGAAGTCATATGAACAATATCATTTTAATAGGAATGCCAGGAGTAGGAAAAAGCACCTTAGGTAGAACACTTGCAGAAAAAATAAAATATAATTTTATAGATACAGATATTTTAATACAAGAAAAAGTCGGAAAGCCAATACCACAAATTATTAAAGAAAAAGGAATAGATAATACTTTACAAATTGAAAATGAAATAACTAGTAAAATAAAGGTAGAAAAAAGTGTTATTGCAACAGGTGGAAGTGTAGTATATGGAAAAAAGGCAATGGAGAACTTGAAAAAAATAGGAAAAATAATATATTTAAAACAAAACTTTGAAACAATCAATAAAAGAATAGATAACATAGGAGAAAGAGGAATAATTATTAGAAAGAATCAAACATTAAAAGATTTATATGAAGAAAGAATACCATTGTACGAAAAATATGCAGATATTATAATAGAAGAGGGGAACCTTTCAATAGAGGAAACATTGCAAGTATTACTAAACACATGTGAAATATCATAATAAAAAACAACTTTACCAATCATTATGGCTATATCAATAATATTAATTATTGTTGCAAAATCAAAAAGATAATGTTAAATTGTAGATAATGGTTAAGATTTGTACAGAAAAAAGTTGTAAACATCTAAGAAGTGAGTTGAATTTTATATATATTCAAATCATTATAAAGTTATTTTGTTCAGTACATAATAATTAAAAGCAGTATTAAATTAAGGACAAAAGATTAATAACAAAAATATATAGATATTTACTATGCTCCAGTTAGATTAACATATTTTGCTGAATATAAAGCGAATATAAAGAAGGTTGAGATTAAATATGAATGTTGATAACAGTAAGGAAAATAAAATAAAAATAAAATTAACAACAGCAATAGTTTTTATAATAATAGTAACATTATGTTGTGGAATGATTGCTGTTATATCAAATAAAAATAATTATAAAAAAGATGAAAAAAACGTTCAAATTGAAAACAAAAAGATGAAAGAAGTAAAAAGTAACGATTTTTCTTTTGAGTTTTTAAAAATGGAAGAAAAAAAAGAAAATATGATATACAGTCCACTATCTATAAAATATGCATTATCAATGCTTAAAGATGGAGCAAATGGAGATACAAAAAAACAAATTGAAAAAATAATTGGAAATGATAGTTTAAAAAAATATGATAACATAAAAGACACATTGTCATTAGCAAATGCTATGTACATTAAAGATTCTTATTCAAAAGATATAAAAAATGAATATAAAAAATTATTACAGAAAAACTATAATGCTGAAATACAATTTGATACTTTTGATAATGCAAAAAATATTAATCAATGGATTGAAAATAAAAGTTTTGGACAAATAAAAAATATGTTAGATGATAATAAAATAAAAGACATAAAAGTATTTTTAATAAATACATTAGCTATGAATATGGAATGGAAAGAACAATTTGATGGAAACAATACATATAGCAGAGATTTTTATTTAGACGATGGTAGCAATATAAATACAGAAACAATGGAGAAAGAAACAACAAGTAATGATACTTCATACTATCAAAATGAGAACGTTACAGCAGTTTCAATGAATTTAAAACAATATAATAATGAACAATTTGATTTTATTGCAATTATGCCAACTAATAATTTATCAAAATATATAGAGAATTTTGATGTAGATACGTTAAAGGAAATATCAAATAAATTAAAAACTGCTTCTAGTGAAGAAAATGGAATAAAAATTTGCATTCCTAAATTCTCATTTGATTATAACTTGAATTTAAAAAAGAATTTACAACATTTAGGAGTTACTAATGCTTTTGAAAATGACGCCGATTTTTCTAATATAATAGATGGAGAATTTTTTGTAGATGAGGTATTACATAAGGCAAATATTAGTTTTTCTGAAATTGGAATTAAAGCAGCTGCATCGACAGTAGTTGAAATGACAGATGGAGCAAAAACATATAATAAAACTAAACTAAAAGAAATAAAAATAGATAGACCTTTTATGTATATAATAAAAGATAAGATAACAGAAGAAATATGGTTTGTGGGGTTAGTATATAATCCTGTTAACACTTAAGAAAAGATTTAATTAAACAAATTTAAGATAATAAATTGAAATATAAGGAACTTAAGAAACAAAAAACAAATGTAAAAAAGGAGAAAATTTATGGTTACTTATGATGATTCAAATATTTCATATGGTTGTATAGAATATTTAAGGAAAAGAATACAACAAAATTGTAAACCAAAAAAAGCAGAATATAAAATTATATTGGCAACTTTATTTAAATTTCATACACAAAATTTAATAGAACTAAAAGAAAAAAAAATAGTATTTCATAAAAACAATCATTCTAAAATTGAGAAATTAGAAGAAAATGAAAAATTAATATATAGATTTATTAAAAGTATATCACAAAACGATGAGTTAATAATTGAAGATTTTGTGAATCCTTCAAAAATGTTATATATAGAATATAGAGATAAATTTATAGACTTAAATGATAATATTGAAAATGATTTAAATGATTACAATTATTATAAAAAGAAAATATTTAAATTAGGTAAAAAAGAAATAAATAAACGATTAAAAAGCTATATGGATAGTTTTGAAGAATATTTAAAAATTACAAATGGAATTATAAATGAAGACATAAAGAAAATAGAATTTGAACAAATAAAAATTTGTGCTAAAGTTTCTGTAATTGCAGGTCTTTCAAAAAAATTTTTAAAAGGATTAGAAAAACTAGATTTTGAACATAAAAATGAATTTATAAAATATATGCGAAATTATTTAAAAATAACTCATCAATTAAAAGAAAACATGGAAAATAAAGAAGAAATAATACAAAGTGAATTAAAATCAAGGCATATTAAATCAGCAGAAGCATATAAAGGATCTATAAAATAGAGAAGGTGAAATATTAAATGAAATCAAAAAATAAAGTAAAAATGAAATATTCTATAGGAGTAATATTATTAGCAATAATATGTTGGATTATAGCGATATATTTTTTTGTTCATATTATAATTACATGGAAATACATGGATCCTTGGGGAATGAGTTTTACCTTTGATATACTACCTTCTATAATTATAGGAATCTTATTCATAGCAATATCTATAAATTTGACAAAAAAGCTTATATCTAAAAAGGAATAATATAGAAAAAATTAAGAAAGAAGAGAAATAAAGTGGGAGAAAAAAATATTGCAGAAAATAATTATAAGTTAACTGATGACCAAATAAAAAGTATTGCAAAGAATCAGTTCGATAAACTGTCTGAAAATATAACTGAAAAAGGAAAAAAGTTTATTGTTGTTGGTGGACAATCTGGATCTGGAAAATCAAAATTAGTAGAGAAAAAATTTAAAAAAAATGGAAAACAAGCAGTTATTATAAATCTAGATAAATTAAGAAGAACTCATCCATCATATGAAGAGATTTATGAAAAATATGGACAAGATATATATTGGATTTTAGGAGAATATACAAGTAAATTAGTAGACGAAATTTTACAACTTTCAAGAAAAGAATCATATAGTGTTATCTTTGAAGTAGCGATGAGAAATGATAAAGGATTAATAAAGTATTTAAATTTATTTAGAAAATCAGGATATGATAATGAAATCAATATAATAGCTAGATCAAAATTTCAAAGTGATGCAACTATATTTAAGAGATATTGTCGTCAGAGAAAACAAGGGAAATTAGCAAGATTTGTTAATCCAGCAGAAAATTCTATAACGAAATTAATCGAAACATCAATGAAAATATATGAAGAACCAGAATTATATAATAAAATACAAGTATATATTAGGTCATTTAAAGATAGTAAAAAATTTGCTAAAATTTATTCTTCTAGTGTTAATGAAGATGTAACACCAGAAGAAGCTATTAATGTAGGAATAGCAGTATCTGAATTAAAAGACACACTTTTTTTCAAACAGAATTATAAAAAGTGTTATTTAGATTTACTAAAAAATAATGATGTTGAAATTTATAAAAAATTGAAGATACTAGCTAAGGATTATTTTAAACAAGTTAAAGAAAAAGAAAGTAGAAAAAATAAAAATGAAGAAGAACTAGATAGATAAAAAATTAGATTATAAAAAATTATATTCCTATTGACATATGACTACAATTTATTTACATACTTTATTTCTAATACTATCTCAAAACTAAAATTTTCGTTACAGTATAAAACACTTGTTATATAAGTAAACTTGAGATATTTTGTATTGATTTTTAAATGTGGTTATGATAAAAATGATAAAGAAATAAAAATAGGGAGGTAAAAAATGAATAGAGAAGAATTAAAAGAAAAATTAGAGAATTTAAATAAAAAGATGGAAGGATTAAAAAATAAAGCAAAAGATACAATGGATACAGCAATAATATTAGGACTTGAAGGGAAAGATAAAATTGATGATGCTATTAAAGAAACAAAAAGTAATATCAATGCCTTAAAAGAAAATTATATAATCTTATCAAAAAGTGTGAAAGGAAAAGCCTCAGCTGAATTATTAAAAGCACAAATGAATATTGATGTTGCAAAAAAAGAAATTGAAAAGAAAAAAGAAATTCATGATAAGAAAGAACTAGAAAAATATATTGAAAGTTTGGTTGAGTATACACAAACATGTATAATACTTTCAGAATTAGCACAAACAGAAGCCAATCTTGCAAAACTTGAATTAATAAAAGCGCAAACAGAATATGAAGAAAAATATGAAAAAGAATAGGAAAAAGAAATATGAAATTTAAATATGAAGTACCATCTATTAAAAGAAAACAAGAGGCAATAGAATATATAAATGAGTTCTATGAATACAACTCTAATATAAATGGAGTTGGAGGGTTATATAGATA
>CANQQC010000070.1 GCA_947625925.1 uncultured Clostridia bacterium
ATCTGTTCTTTTAATCCTACTTCTTCTAATGCTTTTATAGCTCTTTTTCTTCTTTCTTTTTTAGATACTCCTGAGATTGTTAATGCTAACTCTACATTAGATAAAACACTTTGATGAGGTATTAAATTATAGCTTTGAAATACAAAACCTATAGAATAATTTCTGTAAGCATCCCAATCTCTATCTTTAAATTCTTTGGTAGATTTCCCATTTATTATTAAATCTCCAGAAGTATATCTATCAAGTCCACCAATTATATTTAATAATGTTGTTTTTCCTCCTCCACTTTGTCCTAAAATAGATACAAATTCAGATTTTCTAAATTCAATATCAATTCCTTTTAAGGCTTCAACTTTATTTTCTCCAGAAAGATATTCTTTCCTTATTTGTTTTAATTTAAGCATCAATCTTCTCCTTTGTTTAATAGTATTCATACTGAAGAATTATAACACTATTAAATTAAAAATTCAATAAAAAGATATACCTTAAATATGATATATCTTTTTACAACTTTATATAATCGTTTCAATTATATAATTTTCTATATTCTTCTATTGCATTATATCTAAACTTTAATATACTTTCATAATATCTCCTTTAAGATACCACATATGTTCAGATACAATTTTTAAATCTATTAACTTACCTTTTAAACTTGATAAATCACCTTTAAATATTACTACTTTATTACTTTCTGTCCTACCTGTTAATAAATCAGGTGAATTTTTACTTGGTCCTTCTACTAACACTTTTTGTGTTGTTCCAATATATTTTTTATTATTTTCTGCAATACTTTTTTCTACAAGTTCTTTTAATCTATTAAATCTTTCATGCTTAACTTCATCTGGAACTTGATTTTCCATCTTTTCTCCTGGTGTTCCTACTCTTTTTGAATATATGAACATATATACTTGTTCATATCCAACTTTTCTTACTACGTCCAATGTATCCATAAAATCTTCTTCTGTTTCACCTGCAAATCCCACTATAATATCTGTTGTTAATGTTAAGTTATTTATTCTTTTTTTCATTTTATCCACTAGGTTTAAATATTGTTCCTTTGTGTATTTTCTATTCATTGTATTTAAAGTTTTTGTACTACCTGATTGTAAAGGTAAATGAATCAATTTACAAACTTTTTTACAATCCGCTATTGCATCAATAACATCATCTGTAAAATCTTTAGGATGTGGTGAAACAAATCTAATTCTTTCAATTCCATCAATTTCATTTATAGCTCTTAAAAGTGTTGCAAAAGAGTTTATACCTTTATAATCTATTTTTTTATCTTGCCATTGCTCACTTTTTAAATATGAATTAACATTTTGTCCTAATAATGTTATTTCTTTATATCCTTCTTTTGCTAACTGCTCTACTTCATTTAAAATATCTTTTGGATGTCTACTTCTTTCTCTTCCTCGAACATAAGGTACAATACAATAACTACAAAAATTATTACAACCATACATTATTGTTACAGATGCTTTTATACTACTTGTTCTTTTTATTGGTAGTCCTTCATAAACTTCTCCATCTATATCTATCACATCTTGAAGTTTGTTTTTATCTCGTAATGTCTTATATAAATCTTCTGGAAACTTATGTAGAGTATGTGTTCCAAATATTATGTCTGTATATGAATAGCTTTCTTTTATTTTATCTGTTATATGTTTTTCTTGCATCATACAACCACCTATAGCTATGATTGTTCCTCTTGTTTCTTTAACTCTTTTTAATTCTCCTAATTTTCCAAATAGTTTATCTTCTGCGTTTTCTCTAACGCAACATGTATTGAATAATACTAGATCAGCATCTTCATATTGTTTAGTTTTTTCATATCCCATTTGTTCAACTAATCCACATAGCTTTTCTGAGTCATTTTCATTTAATTGACATCCCATGGTTAGTATAAAGTATTTTAATTTTTTTCCTTTATTTATATCTTTTACTTTTTCTATATATTGTTTTTGTACTTCAATTTCCTTGCTTGTTTGCATCTTTTTACCCTTCTATATTTATTTTTTTGTTACAGTTTTATCTTCAATTACTATTAACCTATCTCCTTCTTTTATCTTGTATTCTCTTTCGGGAGATATCTTTAATTCTGAATCTAGACTCTTTACTCCAATTACATTCATACCACGCTTATTTCTTAAGTCTAATTTTTCTAGAGTTTTTCCTACCCATTTGTCTGTTACTTTGATATCTTCAATATCATAATCATCTGAATTATGTATAAAATCTATAATGTTTATATCCACTATACTTTTTGCCAATTTTATTCCCATTTCTTTATCTGGAGAAACAATATATTTTACTCCCATCTTTTCTAGAATTTTTTTATGAATATCACTAGTAGATTTTACAATTATTTTTGGAATACCCGCTTCTTCAAAAATCATTGTTGCAATAATACTTACATCTATATCATCAACTGTAACTACTGCAACATCAAAATTGTTAAGTGATAAATTTTTAAGTTCAGCAGTATCTTTTATATCTAATTGCATAGCTTCTGTTACATAATCTACTACTTCTTCTATTCTATCCATATCCTTATCTATTACTAATACATCACAGTTATATTCATATAACTGTTTTACTACACTTACTCCAAATGTTTTTAATCCCAAAACTAATATATTTAATTTTGCCATTTTTTACTCCTCCTATCCTACTAATAAATCACATTTTGGATATCTTATAACACTACTTTTCTTTTTATTATATTTAGAAAATAACGCAAATGATAATGTTATTGGACCAACTCTTCCTATAAACATCAAAGCCATTATAATTATTTTTCCTAAAAAGCTTAAATTTGGTGTAATTCCTAATGAAATTCCCACTGTACCAAATGCCGAAAATACTTCATAAGAAATGTCCATAATCTCAACTCCTGGGGTTTGCCTTTCTGTTACTGTCATTATTACAATTGCCAAAGCCACAATACAAATACTTATTGTCACAACAGCAACTGCCCTTTTTACTGTTGCATAAGGTATTTTTCTTTTAAAAACTACCGTCTTTTCTTCGTCTTTTATAAAACTTATTACTAATAAAATAATAATTACAAAAGTAACATTTTTTATTCCTCCTGCTGTACTACCTGGTGATCCTCCTATAAACATAAACAACATAGAAATAAACTTTGTTGTTGATGATAGACTATCTGTATTTGTTGAATAAAATCCTGCTGTTCTTAATGTTGTTGAATAGAAGCTTGATTTTATCAACTTTTGTCCAAAATTATCATCTTTCATTATTTGTACATTATTTTTTTCTAAAAAGAATGTCATCATAGTTCCACTAATAAGTAAGATTGATGTTGTTACTAGCACTAATTTTGTATGTGTTGTTAGTTCTTTCCATATTCTGCGTATATCACACTCATTTTTTATTGTTACTTTTATTGATTTTATTATATCATCCCATACTGTAAATCCTAATCCTCCAACTATGATTAGCAACATTATAGTTATATTTATAATCACATCATATTGATATGGTACAAGACTGTTATTTCCAATAATATCAAATCCAGCATTACAAAAAGCTGAAATAGAGTGAAAAACTGAATAGTATATTCCTTTTATAATTCCATAGTCAGGTATAAATCTTGTTGATAATAATATTGCTCCAATACCTTCAAATATTATTGTATATAGAAATATTCGTTGTATTAGTCTTATTAAACCTTTCATATTATTTTGATTTAATGATTCTTTTATTATTATTCTATCTGATAAATTTATTTTTTTACCCATAAGCATTAAAATTAGGGCTATAAAACTCATGAACCCTAAACCACCTATTTCTATTAGCAACATTAGTACTACTTGACCAAATATTGTAAATTGTTCAACTGGTACTACCGTAGTAAGTCCTGTTACACAAACACATGATGTTGATATAAATAAACTATCAATATATTTAATACTTTTTCCACTTCGATTACTTATTGGTAATTTCAATAATATAGAACCTATCAATATTACTATCAAGATTCCTAAAACCAATATTTGTGTTGCATTTAATCTGTTCTTTTTTTTGCTTTCCATTAAATTCCCTTCTTGTTATAAAATATATTATATTTTACCACATTTTATCACAAAGTACAACTATCAAGTACTATAAATATGTGCATTTTTCTATTTATATGGATTTTTTTTATTTTTTATTATATAATCATAAATGAATTTAATTTTAGAAAGGTCAGTAAAATGTCTGTTAGAATTATTTATTTTGTACATGGTACAACAACCGATAACGAGAAAAAATTAGCATCTGGTTGGATTCCTGGAAAATTATCTAAAAAAGGAATTATGCAAAGTATTGAACTTAGAAATAAAATAGATTTTGGTGAAATAGATATCGTTATTAGCTCTGATTTACAAAGAGCAATTGATTCTGCAAACAATGTATTTAATAATCAAAAAAAGATTCTTCATGATTCAAGAATTAGAGAATGCAATTATGGAGATTTGGATGGTAAGCCTTCTTTCTTAGTAAAATATGAAGATCATATTGATTCTCCCTTTCCAAATGGTGAATCTTTAATTGATGTAGAAAATAGAGTACGTGATTTTTGCAAATATTTATTAGAGAACTTTGACAACAAAACTGTTGCTTTAGTATCTCATAAAGCTCCTCAACTTGCTTTTGAAGTTATAACAATGAAAAAAACATGGGAAAAAGCTATTTGCGATGATTGGAGAAAAAACAAAGCATGGAAACCTGGTTGGAGATATGAATTAAAAAACAACTAACCTTCTTAATTTTAGAATGTTAGTTGTTTTTATTTTATAGTTTAATTGCTGTTTCTAATCCTAATTTTATCATATTAGTTAAAGCTGTTTGTCTTTCATTAGGATTTAAATTATCATCTTTAACAAGTGAATCTGTTACTGATAAAATACAAGCCACTTTTTTGTTTAATGAGTTAGCAATATGGAATAAAGCAAATGTTTCCATTTCAACTGCTATACATCCATGTTCTTTATATAAATTGCTTATATCTGTTGTAGTTGAATAAAAAGCATCTGAACTATGAACATTTCCCTCTATTACATCTATTCCTAATTCTTTTGCTGTTTGTGAAATGATATCATTACATGAATTTTTTGCAACTATAGAGTGACTTTTTTCTCC
>CANQQC010000071.1 GCA_947625925.1 uncultured Clostridia bacterium
ATAAATGTTCGCCTTTATTATATTTATTTTTAATTTTTTTGTCAATACTTTTTGCAAACATTTTTTTGTTTTTTGTTCAAAAAAAAAAGACTTATTTTTAATAAGTCTTTTTATACATTTATTAGCTTCTTGTTGAAATATAGTATGCTAAATCTACTAATTTATTTGAATATCCCCATTCATTGTCATACCATGATACTAATTTTACAAAAGTATCTGATAACATTATTCCAGCTTTTGCATCAAATATTGATGTACGTTGATCTGATAAGAAATCAGCTGAAACAACAGGATCTTCAGTATAACCTAAAATTCCATTTAATTCATTTTCAGAAGCTTTTTTAACTGCTGCACATATTTCTTCATATGTTGCTGGTTTTTCTAAATTACATGTTAAATCTACTACTGATACATCTATTGTTGGAACTCTAAATGCCATTCCTGTTAATTTTCCATTTAATGAAGGTATAACTTTTCCTACAGCTTTTGCAGCTCCTGTTGATGAAGGTATGATATTTGCAGCTGCAGCACGTCCACCTCTCCAGTCTTTTCTTGAAGCACCATCTACTGTTTTTTGTGTAGCTGTTGTTGAATGTACAGTTGTCATCAATCCTTCTTTAATTCCAAAATTATCATGTATAACTTTGGCAAGAGGTGCTAAACAGTTAGTTGTACAAGAAGCATTTGAAACAATATTCATGCTTGGATCATAAGTTTCATTATTAACTCCCATAACAAACATTGGTGCATCTGCTGATGGAGCACTTATAATAACCTTTTTAGCTCCTGCATCAATATGAGCTTGTGCTTTTTCTAATGTAGTAAAAACTCCTGAACATTCTAATACGTATTCAACTCCAATTTCTCCCCATGGTATATTATGTGGATCCATTTCATTGTATACTTTTATTTCTTTTCCATTAACTTTCAATACATTATCTTTTCCTTCAACTTCTCCTTCAAATCTTCCATGTGCACTATCATATTTTGTCATATATGCCATATAATCAGCTGTAATGAATGGATCATTTACTGCTACTACTTCTACTCCTTCCTTTGCTAATGCTGCTTGGAAAGATAAGTTTCCAATTCTTCCAAATCCGTTAATACCTACTTTTATTGACATTTTACTTCCTCCTTATTTTTTATATTATTTACCTAAAACGGCAATTTCATTCTATATCAAATATTATTTTTTTGCAAGTTAAAATCTTCATGTTATTTAAATAGCTTTTCAAGTACAATTATAAACATTGCATGTGACCAACCCAATCCTAATACCCAATTAGGTTTTAATGTATTATTATCAATTTGTTCTCCTAAGAAATCATGCTTTCCTGCTGTCTTTACAACAAAGTCAAATGTCTCTTTTGCTTTTCTTTTTTCACCAGTTTTAAGATAATATAATGTCATCCATAAATTAGCTATAGGCCATGGATTTCCATTCATATAATTATCTTGTTCAAATCTTTGATATCCTCCAGTATATGTACGTAAACTTAAATTTATTCTTTCAACTGTATTTTGTATTTTTTTCTCCTTTGGTCTAAATATATTAAATGGCGTAACAGCTCCAAGTATACTTATATCCATTTTTTTGTCATCTGCATTTCTGACATATGATTTCTTTTCCTCATCATAGAAATTTGTATTTATATATCTTTTTAGTTGTACCATCAATTTTTCTATTTCTTGTACACTTTTCGAAATTTTATCTTCTTTTAATCTATTATTTTCAAAATTAGATACATTCTTTCCTAAGACTTCATATATCTTTATTATACTATCAAAAGCTGCATAGATACTGGCTACAGAATATAAATGTATACCTTCACACATCTCCCATAAATCATAACTTATTGGATATTTATGTCCTTTTCTTTTACAAAATTCTGCTTCTATTTCTTCTTGTACAACATCTTTTTTATTTACAGTAACCTTTATTTCTAACCAATCTTTTACATAGTCCTTTAAAAATTTTATTGCTTTTTCACACATTGGTAATGTATCTTTTAAAAATTTCTCAGATTTAGTAGCCTTGTAATGTTGATATATTCCATATACAACACTTGCTGTTTCATCTACTTGATATCCCCAACATGGTGCTAATTTACCATCAGTATAGAATCGTTGTTCCCACATTCCATTTTTACTTTGTGTTTTTTTACAAAATACTTTATAAAACTTCTCTGCTTCTTTATCCATTTTTAGTATATCTAAAGCTTTTGTTATAAATACAGCATCACGTGGCCAACAATATGCATACATTCCACATCTAGAACGTCCTTCGTCAACTTCTGGTGAAGCAATAACTCCACCTGTCTCAGAGTTTGTAAGTAAAGGGAATAATAAAATACTTCTTTTATATATTTCATAGATTTTTTCTTCATAACTATTTTTAGGATCTTTTATATTTAGACTATTATGAGCTTTTACATATTTTCTCCAATATGATTTTGTATTAACATATTCTTTTTTTAAATCAATTTTCTTAATCCTATTTATTTCCTTTTCCATATCAGAAATATTTTTATTTTCATCAAGTACTATTCCTATTTCTATTTCTTTCTTTTCATTTGGTTCTATTTTTCCTAAGTCATAACAAATACTAGAATCATTTGACATTCCTATATAATCTTTATCTCTAATTTCTCCTCTTATTATTGTATCTTTACTTCCATTTAGTTGATGACTATATAATTTTTTACCTTTTGCAAATGTAGACAAAGAAAAATCATGAGCATATTGTAACATACCATCTTCAAAAATTTTACTACCTACCATATTATTATTACTTGTTAATAATGAAGAATGAAGAAAGAACTTGATATTCAAATCTATTTTTCCCTCGTTTATTAACATGTATTTTTTTACCAATACATTTTCTTTAATCATAACAAAATCTGTTTGTAGTATTTTTATATTAAAATATGTGTTAATTATTTCTGTATTTAATATGTTAGTATCTGTATCATAGTATTGTTTATATACATTGTTTATATCATTGTGTAAATATATTAAATCTGAACCATTTGCTGTTATTCCTGTATGGAAAAAATCTATATATTGTCTATTATCTTTACTTGGAAAATACATTCTTTGTAATTCCCCTTTAGATGTATATGTTGCTATCATGTTTTTATTTCCTATTATCGCTTCATTAAAATATTTATTTTCCATTTTTAATTACCCTTCTATAACATTTAAAATTTGTTTTTCTAAGTCTTTAATTTTTTCATTTATTCTAAAGATATCTCTATCAGTAAGTGTTTTATTATTCATATCTTCTTTTACACAAACATCCATATCTTTAATTTCTTCTCTAATCTTAGCAAGTCTATCCATGATTTCATTTCTAATAGTTTTATTAACTTTTCTTTCAATAGAAGCTGTTTTTGTAACATATTCTTCTGAATCATCTAATTCATAAGTCTCACCAAATTCAGGCATATTTACACTAATACCTGTATCATTTTCAATCTTTTCTTTTAATACATTTTCAGATTCTTCTTCTCCATGAACCAAGAATATATGTTTTGGTTTTTTTATGAATGAATATATAAAGTTCATTAACCATTCTTGATCAGCATGTCCAGAATATCCTTCAATATATTCTATTCTTGCATTAACTGCAAATTCTTCTCCAAATATTTTTACAGATGTTGCTCCATTTATAATACTATAACCAAGTGTTCCTGGTGCTTGATAACCAACAAAAAGTATTGTGTTTTTTGGATTCCAAATACTGTGTTTCAAATGATGCTTTATTCTTCCAACTTCACACATACCACTTGCTGATATTATTATTGATGGCTCATTACTTTCATTTAATGCCCTTGATTCTTCTGTAGTCATAGTAAATTTAAGACCTGGAAATTCTAGTGGATTATTTCCACTTAATATTTCATTTTTTATTTCATCTTCAAATAAATTAGTATTTTTCTTAAATACTTCTGTTGCAGATATAGCAAGTGGACTATCCACATATACTGGTGTTGACATTAGTTTTTTATATTTTCTTTGAAACTCTTCATCATCCAAATGATTTTCTTTTAATTTATTTATTTCATATAAAATCTCTTGAGTTCTACCTACAGCAAATGATGGTATTACAACTGTCCCTTCATTTTCTAATGTTTCTGCAACTATATCCAAAAACATTTCAGCTTTATCATCATTTCTCATATGAAGTCTACTTCCATATGTTGATTCCATAACTAAGTAATCTGTATCTTCTATCATAGTTGGTGAATCCAAAAGTGGTATATCATTATTTCCTAAATCACCTGTAAATACAGTTTTTGTTTCTTTATCATCTTCTTTTACCCATAGTTCAATAATACTTGAACCTAGCATATGACCTGCATCATTAAATCTAACATGTATATTTTCATCAATTTCTATTATTTCATCATATTGTACAGGTTTGAATACTTCCAAACATTTAATGGCATCTTCTGCTGTATATAGTGGTGGTATTGCATCTAAACCTGCCCTTATTCTCTTTTTATTCTTCCATTTAATTTCTTGTTCTTGTATATGTCCACTATCTGGCAGCATTATAGCACATAAATCACATGTTGCCTTATGTGCATAAATATTATTTCTAAATCCCTCATTGTATAATTTTGGTATTCTACCTGAATGATCGATGTGTGCATGTGTTAAAAGCATAAAATCTATTGTAGTTGGATCGAACTCAAACTCTTGTGCATTTTCCATCTCTTGTTCAGCTTTACCTTGCCACATACCACAATCTACCAAGAATTTTTTTCCTGCCGCTTCTACTAAGTAGTTTGAACCTGTAACTGTTTTCGTTGCTCCTAAAAATGTTATTTTCAATATAATCCTCCTTGTCTAAAATCAATAAAAAACTTTGATTTTCCTATTAAATTTTATATCTAAATCTTTCTTTTGTATATCCTCTATTTTACATATTTCAATTTTTTGCATAGATTCATTTTCATCAAAAAGTTGAAGATATATTTTTTCTTTATCTTTTGTTAACATCATATATATGTCTTCTAATCTAATAGTTTTTAATTTTAAAATTTCTTTAAAGATTTTATTTTCTATATCAGTTCTATTTGTAAATATTCCTGTGATTCCTTCTTCTTTAGTTTTATCTA
>CANQQC010000072.1 GCA_947625925.1 uncultured Clostridia bacterium
CACCATTTTTTAAATCAACTTCTACAAAGGTTGATTTTTTTGTTCCATTTAAACACAAACTATGATATAATATTTATGAAATGTTAGTATTTATATAAGGAGGAAATTTATGGATTTTAGTGAATTATCTGCTAATCCCAAAAACCCAAAATGGGAAAATATGATTTCAAGAAAATCTCCTTTGTATAGTAGGGGTAATGATATTCGTAGTGAATTTGAAAGAGACTATACCAGAATTATTCATTCTACAGCATATAGAAGATTAAAACACAAAACTCAAGTGTTTTTTTCTCCTGAAAATGATCATATATGTACTAGAATTGAACATGTAAATCATGTAGATTCAATTAGTTATACATTATCAAATTATTTTCATCTCAATACTGAACTAACAAAAGCCATTGCAGTTGGCCATGATTTAGGTCACAGCCCTTTTGGACATCAAGGTGAAAAAATTCTTTCAGAACTTGCAAAAAAATATCTAAATGAAAGTTTTTGGCATGAAAAAAATGGTTTGTCTTTCGTAGATAAAATTGAGCTATTAGAAGATGATTCTAAAAATAAAAAAAATCTAAACTTAACATATGCTGTTAGGGATGGAATCATTTCTCATTGTGGAGAAGTTGATGAAAATGTAATAAGACCAAGAGAAGAGTTTATAGATTTAGATAATTATATTTCGCCAAATCAATATCCTCCATACACTTGGGAGGGATGTGTAGTAAAAATAGCCGATAAAATTTCATATATTGGTCGTGATATTGAAGATGCGATTACTCTAGGACTCCTTGATGATAAACTTGATACTTTATATGAATTATTACAATTTACAGTTCCTAATAAAAGAATTAATAATACTTTTATTATAAATAATCTTGTTTATGATTTGTGTAAGCATTCTTCACCTGAAAAAGGATTGTGTTTTTCAGATGAAGCTTTAGAATTTATGGATAAAATAAAAGCTTTTAATTATAAAAATATTTATTTTTCTGATAAATTAAAACCATCTTTAAAATATTTCGATTTAATTATAAATGAAATTTTTGATACATTATCAAGATTATATGATGGCAAAAATACAATAAATAATTTAGCAAAATACAGAAAATTCTATCCTACTCTTATAGACGGTTTTTCAGATTGGCTATGTTCTTATTGGAATATGGATAGAAAAGAAAATTTAAAAAATGAAGTAATTTTTGATATTGAAAACCAAAAAGATTATTATAGAAGTATATTATTTTATATTTCTGGTATGACTGATAATTATGCTATAGATACATATAACGAAATAATTGGTTTTTAAAAAAGGAGGAAAAAATGAACCTTGAAAAAGTAGCAATTCTTTCTGATATTCATGGAAATATAACTGCTTTAAACGCTGTACTAGATGATATAAAAAATAGAGGAATAAATAGAATTTTCACTTTAGGTGATTGTGTAGTAAAAGGTGCTAATCCAGATTTAGTAATTGATACAATTAGACAAAAATGTGAAGTCAATCTACTAGGAAACTGTGACTATGTTATATGCAAACCCGAATCTAAAGAAAAAAATTTTTGGACAAGAAATAAAATTGGTGAAGAAAGAGCAAAATATCTTGCAAGTCTTCCAATTTATTATGATTTTTATATAAGTGGTCATCTAATTAGACTTTTTCACTCTTCACCTTTTCGTTTAGATGCAATTTTTAATCCTATGTTTTCTAATGAAGGAACTATTTATTCTGGAACAGAAATTAAAGATCCAGAACTATTATTTAAAAACACAGAATTTATAGGAAAAAGTATTGAAGATAAAGAACCAGATGTTGTTGGCTATGGTCATAGTCATACACCATGTATTTTAAGATTTAAAAACAAAACTATATTCAATCCAGGAAGTGTTGGTTTTCCTGTTGAAATGCTTAATGAAGATGAAAACGACAAAAGTAACAAATTTTCGACTCTTGCATCTTATATAATAGTAGAAGGTGTATATAACTCAAAAGAATTAAGTTCTATTTCTTTTAATTTAGTTCGTGTTCCATATGATATAGAAAAAGAGCTAAAAATAATTGAAGAATCTGATGTTCCAAATAAAGACGTTATTATGAGAAGTATAAAAAATGCTATACCTAATAACCTTCCAAAAAACAAGGAGTGATTTAAACGTGGAAACTGAATTGGCTAATGTAAAAAATATATTAGCATTATATCATCAAGAACATTTACTTAATTTTTATAATGAACTCACTGATGATGAAAAAAATATTTTATTAAATCAAATAAAACATATTAACTTTGATTTAATTTTTGATTTATATAATAAATCAAAAATTCCAAGCGAGGTTGATTATAGTAATATATCTCCCCTTCCTCATATTGAAAAAAATAATCTTTCAGAAAAAGAAATCGATTTTTATTGCAATATAGGTAAGGAAGCTTTAGAAAATAATGAATTAGCAATCGTAACTATGGCTGGTGGTCAAGGAACAAGACTAGGATATAAAGGTCCAAAAGGTACATATGAATTAAAATTTGCTTTCTTTAAAAAATCTCTTTTTGAAATAATATGTGATGATTTAAAGAAAACAAATGAAAAATATAATATTACCTTACCTTGGTATATTATGACTAGTGTAGAAAATGATTTAGCAACTAGAGAATATTTTAAATCACATAAATATTTTGGGTATGATAAAAATTCAATTACATTTTTTAAACAAGAGCAATTGCCTTTAATAAATATAGAAGGAGATCTAATTTTACAAGAACCTTACCTTGTTAAAAACGCATCTTGTGGAAATGGAAATGTATTTAAATCCTTAAAATACAATAATCTTTTAGATGACATGAAAACAAAAAATATAAAATGGGTTTCATTTGGTGGAATTGACAATATTTTACTAAAGAACGCAGATCCTTTATTTCTAGGGATGATGATACATGGAAAATATGAAGTTGCTTCAAAATCTATTTTTAAAGAACAACCAATGGAAAAAACCGCTGTATATTGCAAAAAAAACAATCGTAATTCTATATTAGATTATGATGACATAACTCTTGAACTTTCAGAATCCAAAGATGAAAACGGATCATACTTATATCGTGAAGCCAATATGTTATCACATATAATGTCTTTTGATGCAGTTTGTAAATGTTGTACTATAGATCTTCCTTTTCATAGAGCATTTAAAAAGAATGCATTTGTTAATGAAGAAGGTATGAAACAAGTTCCTGATGGCCCTAATACTTTTAAATTTGAAAACTTTATATTTGATGCATTTTCATATTTTGACAATATGTTATTATTAAGAGTAAATTCTAATGAAGAATTTGCTCCTATAAAATCTTTTACCGGCATTTATAATCCAGATACTGCGATGGATAAATACGAAAAATTATTTGGAATATTAAGACATGATTTATAAAAAGCACTCTTAAAATCAAGAGTGCTTTTCTTATTCAATATCTATTCCCTTACTTTTAAAAATATTCATCAATCTAAATACTTCTTCTGAATGACTTTTTAGGAACAAACCATCGTCTATTAGTTGTTTTACTCTATCAAGTGTATCCCATTCAACAAAATCAACTTCTTCTTTTTGTAATTTCAAATCTTCTATTTCAAAATCTTTTTTCATATAATATATATCAAAAAAAACTTGCGTTCTATCTTCCCTTCCAGAATAAACTAATTCTAATTCTTTTTCATCAACATCTAATCCAAGTTCTTCTTTGATTTCTGTAATTATGGCTTGCATACTTGTTTCTCCAGTTTTTGCATGTCCTCCTGTTGATGCGTATTTTCCGTCTTTTTGAGGACTTCTTTTTTGTATTAAAAATTCCCCCTTAGAATTTTGTATAAATGATAAAACTACAACAATATATCTATCTTTAGGTATTTTTTCTCCTTTATATATTGTTTCTCCTGTTAAATTCCTATTTATATCGTATAAATCTCTTTTTTCCATATTTTCCTCTCCTTTTACTATAATATTTTATCATTTATTTATAATATTTTCTAGTACACTTTTATTTTTTTTTCATATGTTATTATAGGGTGATTTATTATGAATATTATCTCAACAAATACCTCTTATACATATTTAACATTAAAAAACAATTTAAATTTATTAAAAACACTATTTCCTTTTATCCATATTGATATAGTTGGAAAAAGTGTTTTGGGTAAAAATTTGTATTCAATAAAATTAGGTAATGGGTCAAAAAAAGTATTTTATCTAGCTTCTATCCATGCTAATGAATGGATTACCAGTCTTATTTTAATGAAATTTATAGAAGATTGCTGTGATGCTTATTTAAGTAATTCTTTTTTAGATACTGTTTCAATTAGTGAACTTTTTAACAAATATTCAATTTATATTATGCCAATGGCTAATCCAGATGGTGTAGATTTGGTAAATGATTTCTATTTAGATAATTCTTTTCCTATTATTAAAGCAAAAGAAATTGCTAGTAATTTTCCAGATATAGATTTTCCAAGTGGTTGGAAAGCAAATATCAATGGTGTGGATTTAAAAATATACCAACCATTCTCTCAAAGTATTGTAGTTTCTTAATTATACGACCTTAATAGTTTTTCCTTTTTTATTTATTAATTCTTCAATTTTAGTAAATTCTTCTAGATTTTCATTAATAGAACTTAATTTTGAAAAATTAAAATATATGTATACATTTTTATCTTTATCTATTTCAATTCTATTAATTAATCGGTATAAATACATTTTATCAATTTTCTCTAATTTCAAAAAATTT
>CANQQC010000073.1 GCA_947625925.1 uncultured Clostridia bacterium
ACTCCTCCAATACATGTTGGAATATTAGATGGTATTACAAGACAAACTACAATTGAAATTTGTGAAAAAATAGGTGTTCCTATTTATGAAAAGGAATTTACTTTATTTAATGTATATTCTGCAGATGAATGCTTCTTCACAGGAAGTGCAGCAGAAATTATAGCTGTAACAGATGTAGATGATAGAACTATAGGAAATGGTATAGAAGGTGAAATGACAAAAAGATTAAGAGAAGAATTTAAGAAAGTAAGAGGAAAAATAGGCAAAAAAATATAACATATTTTGAAAGAAATATCAAAAAAGATATTTCTTTCTTTTTTTTTGAAATAATTCACACAAAATTCACAAAGTATTTTATTGAAAAAAGAATTAAAGAGTGTTAGAATTTTTTTGAATGGGGAGAAATATGATGAAAAATAAGAGTGCTAAAAAAATTCAAATCATTCTCATAGCTATAGTATTTATTACTGTAGCTATTTCTAGTGGCATAATAATTGCGAATTTTGAGCATGTTGAGAATTGTCATATTTTAAATTGTTGTTATTGTAACTTAATAAACATATCAGAAGATTTTGTCAAGAATTTATTATTTATAAATATAAATATTTTATTACTAATATTAACTGTTCCTCTAATATTGGTAGTAAATAAAAAACTAGATAAAGTAAAAAAACATACTTTAGTAGAGTTAAAAGTTATTCAAAATAGATAGAAAAACCAATAATATAAATATTTTTTGAATTGGAGGAACATAAAAAGTGAAATTTAAAAAAGTATTTTTAATATTATTGGTTGTAACAATAATAATTGTTGCAGGGATATTTCTTTTTAATGGAAAACATGAAGAAAAAGAAAATCAAACGAAAGTAAAGGTTGTATCAAGTAATTTTGCAAGTTATGATTTTTTAAGAGCTATTATTGGAGATAATGAAGATGTAGAATTAACATTTTTATTAGGTGCAGGAAAAGATACTCATAGCTATGATCCAACAGCACAAGATTTGATAACAATACAAGAAGCAGATCTTTTTGTTTATGTAGGTGGAGAAATAGAAAAATGGGCCGATAAAGTGTTAGATTCAATTGATGATACAGATACTAAAATAATATGTATTTCAAATGATGTAGATAAAATTGAAGAACAAGAAATAGATGGAGCCGAGCATAATGATGAAGAAGAACAAGAAGATGGCTCTTTTGATGGACATATTTGGACATCTCCAGCAAATGCTAAGATAATGATAGATTCATTAGAAAAAGCAATGGAAGAAATTGATAGTGCAAATAGTGATAAATATAAACAGAATGCTCAAAATTATAAAGATGAAATTACAAAAGTTGATAAACAAATAAAAGAAATAGTAGATAATAAGGTAAGAGATAGATTGATATTTGCTGATAAAATGCCAATGCAATACTTTATAGATTATTATGGATTAAAAGTAAGTGCGGCTTTTTCAGGATGCAGTACTGAAACAGAACCGTCAGCAACTACAATTGCATATTTACAAAATAAAGTAAAAGAAGAAAAAATACCAGCAGTTCTATATGTTGAGCTAAACAATGGAAGAGTAGCTAAAACAATAGCTGATGAAGCTGGTAATGGATGTGAAGCATTGCAAATTCAAACTCTTCATAATATAAGTTTAGATGATTTTAATAATGGAGAAACTTGGGTAAGTTTAATGACAAGAAATATGGATGTTTTAAGAAAAGCTTTACAGTAGAAAGTGAGGATAAAATGAAAGATATAATACAATTGAAAGATGTATGCTTTAGTTATCCTACAAAAAAAGACACATTAAAACATATTAATATAAATGTAAAACAAGGTACTTTTACTTGTATAGTAGGAGAAAATGGATCAGGAAAAAGTACATTGTTAAAGTGTATATTAGGATTAAATAAAGGATACACGGGAGAAATAAAAAAAGAAAAAATAATAGGATATTTACCACAAAAAAATGAGATTCAAACCAATTTTCCTGCTTCAATAGAAGAAGTTATACTATCAGGAACAATTAGTAACAATATGAGAAGTATTTTTTATAAAAAAGAAGATAAAGAAAATGCTGAAGCAATAATGAGAGAATTAGAAGTTTATGATATAAGAAAAAAATGTTTTGCAGATTTATCAGGTGGACAACAACAAAGAGTTTTAATAGCACGAGCTTTATGTGCAACTAAAAAAATAATAATATTAGATGAGCCAACAAATGGTTTAGATCCAAGTATTGCAAAACAGATATATGAATTACTAGATAAACTAAAAAAAGAAATGAAAATTACAGTTTTGATGGTATCACATGATATAGAAAGAGCTCTCAATTATGCTGATGAAGTAATTGAAATAATAAATGGAGAAGTAAAGTTTATTGGAAAGCCTTCCGAATTTAAAAAGGGAGGTGCTAAATAATGATACAAGCAATAACAGAAATGATGTCACATGCTTTTATTCAAAGAGCAGTACTTGTTGGATCTTTAGTTAGTTTATGTGCTGCACTTTTAGGTGTTAGTCTAGTGCTAAAAAGATATAGTATGATTGGAGATGGACTATCACATGTTGGATTTGGAATATTAAGTATAGCAACAGCATTTGGGTTTTCATCACCATTATATATAGCAATACCAGGTGTTACAATTTTTGCAATTATATTATTAAAAATAGGAAATAATAGTAAAATAAAAAGTGATAGTGCAATAGCTTTAATATCAAGTTCAGCTCTTGCAATAGGTGTTGCCGTTACATCAATAACGACAGGTCTTAATACAGATGTATGTAACTTTATGTTTGGAAGTATTTTGGCAATGAGTATAAGCGATGTTTATCTAAGTATTATAGTAAGTATAATAGTTGCAATATTATTTATAATTTATTATAGAAAATTATTTATAATTACATTTGATGAAGATTTTGCAAAGGCAAGTGGATTAAAAGCAAAAAGATATACAAATTTAATTGCTATTTTAACAGCACTTATTATAGTAGTTGGAATGAGAATGATGGGAACAATGCTAATAAGTAGTATAATTATTTTCCCAGCATTAACATCAATGAGATTATTTAAATCATTTAAAAAGGTAATAATAAGTTCAGGAATTATAAGTGTTGTTTCATTCTTAGTAGGTATATATATGTCGTATATCTATAATATAAGTACTGGGGCAACAATAGTTATAGTTAATTTAGTATTGTTTGTTATATTTACAATATTAGATAAAATAATACATGAATAAAATAATGGGAGGATAATATGGATAATAAAAAAATAGGACTAATAGCTTTATTAGTTATAATAGTGGCTATTGTAGCTATTGTTTTAGTTAATTCAAATGAAAAACAAGAAAAGAAAACATCAGGTGTAACAACTATAAATGATATTTCAGGAAATGAACAAGCATCAATAGGTTCTCAAACTAAAGAAATGAAAAAAACAACATTAGAAGATGGTACTTTATATACTGCAACAAATATGGAAGAAATAACTAATCCAGAGATTGTTTTAGGAGATAATTATTTTGATACAACAGTTGCAGATATCAACTTAAACTTTGATTCATACGCAAATAAAACAATTCAAGTAGAAGGAATGTACATATCTAGTGAATCATATACTTTTGTTGGAAGATACTCAACATCAAATCTTTGTGCAGACTGTCCACAAGGCTTTTCATATATAGAATATGAAGCAAAATCAGACAACCTACCAACTTTGACATCTGAACAAGATTGGATAAAAATAAAAGGTATTTTAAAGAAAGAATATGATCCATCAATAAAGAGTGATTACTACTATATTGATGTAGCTTCACTAGAAGTTATGAATGAAAGAGGACAAGATACAGTTTCTAATTAACCTAAAAATAAATTAAAAAGTTAATATTAGATAAAAAGATATGTGAAAAATATAAAACACATATCTTTTTTTGAAAAATCTACACAAAACATAAAAAGTATGATAGAATGGTACTGGAAAAATTAAATAATAAGGAGGAAAGAATCATGTCAGGACATTCAAAATGGCACAATATTCAAGCTAAGAAAGGAAAAGCAGATGCAGCAAGAGGTAGAATTTTTACAAAGTTAGGAAGAGAATTATTGATAGCAGTAAAAGAAGGTGGGCCAGATCCTGCAGGAAATTCTAAATTAAAAAATGTAATAGCAAAATGTAAGGCAGCAAACATGCCAAATGACACTATAAATAATGCAATTAAGAAAGCTTCAACTAGTAATGAAAATTATGAAGAAATAGTATATGAAGGATATGGACCAAATGGAGTAGCAATTATAATTGAAGCTTCAACAGATAATAAGAATAGAACAGCAGCAGATGTTAGACATGTATTTAGTAAAGCTGGAGGAAACTTAGGAACAACAGGATGTGTATCATATATGTTTAATAAAAAAGGAGTTATTATTATTGAAAAAGAAAAAACATCAATGGATGAAGATGAACTTATGATGTTAGCATTAGAAGCAGGAGCAGAAGATTTTACATCAGAAGAAGAAATTTATGAAATTGTAACAGATCCTTCTGATTTTACAGCAGTAATAGAAAAATTAGAAGAAAATGATCTTGAATTTGCCGAAGCAGAGATCCAAATGGTTCCAACAACAACAGTTGTTTTAGATGAAAAAGCTTCTGAAAAAATGGAAAGGCTAATAGACAATCTAGAAGATTTAGATGATGTTGCAAATGTTTATCATAACTGGGAACAAGAATAAAATTTAAATGATGGAGATTT
>CANQQC010000074.1 GCA_947625925.1 uncultured Clostridia bacterium
ACATTTTTTTCGTGCAAGATTTCTTCATTAGGAAAATCAGTAATGAATCTATTTACTTTACCATCTAATAATGCTTTTTTTAAGTCTGAATAATTTACAAGTTCGCCTCTAGCAAAATTAAGAATTTTTACACCATCTTTCATTTTTGAAATTGAACTAGAATTTATATAATTTTTAGTTTCTTCATTACAAGGTGCATGAAGAGAAATATAATCTGATTTAGAGTAAACCTCATTTATATCGTGCAAAACTTTGACCATTGGTTTTAAACTAAGAGCAGAATTTACTGATAGATATGGATCATATCCAATAACATTCATACCTAATGAAACAGCGATGTTAGCCACTTTTCCACCAATATTGCCAAGACCAATAATACCAAGAGTTTTTCCAGATATTTCGGGTCCTACAAATTGATTTTTTCCTGCTTCCACAAGTGATTCAATATCACTATTTAAAGTTTTTGTCCAATCAATGGATTCAATTATTTTTCGTGAAGCTAGTATTAAACCACAAATAGTAAGTTCTTTTACTGCATTGGAATTAGCACCAGGAGTATTAAAAACACATACACCATGTTTGGTACACTCCTTAATAGGAATATTATTTACTCCGACTCCAGACCTTGCAATTGCAATAAGTTTATTATTAAAAGTCATATTATGTAAGGGTGTAGAACGAAGTAAAATAGCATCTGGATTTTCTATATTATCATCTAAGATATATTTTTTAGTTGAAAAATGCTTTGCTCCGGCATTCTTCATATTATCAATAGTTTTTATATTATACATTTTCATATTCTCCTATATATTATTTAATTCAAATTCTTTCATAAAATCTACTAGTTTTTGTACACCTTCAATTGGCATTGCATTATAGATAGAAGCTCTCATTCCACCAATACTTCGATGTCCTTTTAGATTTTCTAAACCAGCTTGTTTAGCTTCTTTAATAAAAGTTGAATCTAGATTGTCATTTCCAGTAATAAAAGGAACATTCATAATAGAACGAAATTCAGGTTCAACGATATTCCTAAACATCTTACTTTCATCTAGAAAATCATATAATATTTTAGCTTTTTTATAATTAATAGATTTTATTTCTTCAAGACCACCTAATTTCTTTAACCATTTAAACACCATACCACATATATATATTCCATAACAAGGTGGAGTATTGTATAGTGAATTATTATCAGCTTGAATTTTATAGTTTAACATTGTAGGTGTTTCTTGTAAAGGCGTGTTAGTAATAAGGTCATCTCTGATAATTACAATTGTTACTCCAGCAGGTCCGATATTTTTTTGAGCTCCACCAAATATAAGTCCATATTTTGTTACATCAATAGGCTCTGATAAAAAACAAGATGAAAAGTCTGCTATTAATGGTTTACCTTTTGTATCTGGCAAATTTTTGAATTTAGTTCCATAAATAGTATTATTTTCACAAATATAAACATAATCTGAATTTGTATCAATATTTAAATTGCTACAATCAGGAATGTAAGTAAATAGTTTATCTTCAGATGATGCTGCTTTTATGGCACTTCCATATTTTCGTGCTTCCTCATAAGCTTTTTTTGCCCATTGCCCAGTTATAACATAATGTGCAATCTTATTTTTCATGAGATTCATAGGAATTGCAGAAAATTGTTGAGAAGCTCCTCCTTGTAAAAATAAAACTTTATAATTGTCAGGTATATTCATAAGTGAACGTAGATCCTGTTCAGCATTATTAATAATTTCTTCAAAGATTTTGGAGCGGTGGGATATTTCCATAACAGACATTCCTGTTCCTTTATAATCTAACATTTCATCAGCTGCCTGTTTAAGTACTTCATTTGGAAGTACAGCTGGACCAGCGCTAAAATTATAAACTTTTCGCATAATTTATCCTTCCTAAGTTTTAAATTAAGCGACATTATATAGTATAAAAAAAAGAAAGTCAATATAAATTAAAAAACTTTTTAACAAATTGTTAATAACATAAAATATTCAAAACTATATTTTAATAGAAAATAAAATGATTTTTCTTTTAAACTTTCAAATGAAAACAACCACCTTTTTAAGGTGGTTGTTTATCTTTAAAATATTATCTGAATCATATTATAAATCAATGTAGTGAACATACAAACTATAATACCACAGGCAGTAGGAATGGCAAAAGAAAGTAAGGTCCATTTTTTGCTACCTGTTTCTTTCTTTATTGTAAGTAAAGTAGTAGCACAAGGAAAATGTAGTAGGGTAAATAGCATAACATTTATTGCAGTTAAAATTGTCCAGCCATTTTGAACAAGAATTGTACCAATTTGCATGGTGTCTTCAAGGTCTACTAAAGCACTTGATTTAAGATAACACATCAATATTATAGGTAAGACAATTTCATTTGCAGGTATTCCTAAAATAAAAGCAGTAAGAATATATCCATCTAATCCCATAATTCTTGCAAAGGGGTCAAAAAAGTTTGCAATGTATTCTAATAAAGAAACATCATAAATGCCAACATTTGCAAGAATCCATATAACTATTCCTGTAGGAGCTGCAACAGATACTGCTCTTCCAAGAACAAATAATGCTCTATCAAAAATTGAGCGAATAATAATTTTTCCTATTTGAGGCTTTCTATAAGGAGGTAATTCTAAAGTAAAACTTGATGGCATTCCTTTCAGTAATGTTTTAGATAGTATATTTGATATTATAAAAGTCATAAATATTCCAAGTAATATAACAAGTAGAACTGTTAAAGTTGATAAAATTGAACTACCAAAACTTAAACCTAATCCACCTATAAAGATAGTTGATATTGTAATAAGTAACGGAAACCTTCCATTACAAGGTACAAAAGCATTAGTAATAATTGCTATTAGCTTTTCTCTTGTTGAGTTTATTATTCTACAACCTACGACACCTGCAGCATTACAACCAAATCCCATGCACATTGTTAGTGCCTGTTTTCCAGAAGCAAAGCAACGTTTAAAACAATTATCAAGATTAAAAGCAATTCTTGGTAAATATCCAAGATCTTCTAGAAATGTAAAAAGTGGAAAAAATATTGCCATAGGGGGAAGCATAACACTAACTACCCATGCTAAAGTTTGATACATTCCATCAATTAAAATACCAGTAATAAATTGTGGAGCATGAATCCATTCAAAAAACAAATAAAGTTTTCCTTGAATAAATGAGAAAAATTTTGATAATATCTGTGATGGATAATTTGCTCCTTCGATGGTTAGCCAAAAAATAATACCAAGAAATAATATCATAATGGGGATTCCAAGAGTTTTTGAAGTTAATATCTTATCAATTTTTCTGTCTCTTTCATTATAATCTTGATTATCGTAAGAGCATACTTTTTGACAAATTTCTTCAGATTTTTTTAAGATTTTTGAAACTATTATACTACTATCATCTTTATCAGAATAATCAACTTTATTTGGAGAAGGTATTATTTTTTTTGTACAAATATCGTAGATCTTTTCAGTTAATTTTGTAAGAGTTTTTGACTTTCTTGCTGTAATACCAACAACAGGTACACCCAATAATTTTGAAAGTAAATCAAAATTTATATGAATACCTTTCTTTTTAGCTTCATCTAAAAGATTGATGCAAACAATTACATTATCTGTAATATTTAGTATTTGAAAAACAAGATTTAGGTTTCTTTCAAGAGACGTTGCATCAACTACAACAACAATAACATTACTTCTTCCAGAACATATATAATCTTTTGCAATTTCTTCTTCTTCAGAATTTGACATTAGTGAATATGTACCAGGAATATCAACTAAAAGAAAACTGTTATCCTTAAATGTATATTTACCAACAGCATTACTAACAGTTTTACCAGGCCAATTGCCTGTATGTTGATGCATACCAGTAAGAGCATTAAAAACAGTAGACTTTCCAACATTAGGATTTCCAGCTAAACCAACGGTAAAATTACATTCACTAAAATTTTTATAAATATCTTTTTCTAATAAATTTGTTCCTGTAGATTTTGAAGTAAGACCCAAAGTAGATACCTCCTATCTATATAAAATTATTATTATCTTATTCAAAAGATATAAAAGAGTTACTATTATTAAATAAAAACAGTAGTAGATTATATTTCTACTACTTTAATTTTATTAGCATTTTCTTTTCTAATAGCTATAACAGTTTTACGTACTTCGTATGCCGTTGGAGTTCCAAAGGGACTTTTAAAAATAGGAGTCAAAATAGTATCTTTAACAATTCCTAAATCTAGAAATCTTCTTTTTTCAATATCATTACACTTAATATCTATTACTCTTGCTTTCTTATTTAATTCTAAATTACTTAAAGGCATAGTTGTCATTAAAATAAACCTCCTTTAATATATATAAAATGTATTTTTGTATAAAAAGTTCTTAGTATAATATATAA
>CANQQC010000075.1 GCA_947625925.1 uncultured Clostridia bacterium
GCCATTTTTTTTGCATTTTCTATTCCATAGTCTTTACTATTTATTTCAATTAAATTTCTTATTATCATTTTAGATATTTTTTTAATATCTTTTGGTTCATATTCTTTTATATCTATCATATTTTGTCACCTTTCTTAAAGTTGAAATTTCTCCTTTATCATGTATGCAACTTTTTTTGCTGAAATATTTTCATTACATATTTTATAATAGTTTTTAAAGTTTAACTCTTCATTTTCATATGAATTTAGACGATGTTTTTTTGAAGAATTTAATACATCTTGTTCACTCCACTCTAAATTCCTCTTAGATGGTTTGT
This sequence comes from uncultured Clostridia bacterium, assembly GCA_947625925.1. GTDB lineage: Bacteria > Bacillota > Clostridia > TANB77 > CAG-508 > CAG-269. The sequence goes on from CANQQC010000075.1 coordinate 317, forward strand.
TATTTAGTCTATTTTCAGTTTTATTTCTTTTTAGTCTTTCTTCTAAAGATGCTTCTAGTTCTATAAAATATGTTTCTCCACCTCTTTTAGAAAATGTTTCTATCCAATTTTCTATTTTTTCTCTTTCTTTTGGTGAATCAAAATCAAAACATGTAGTAAATATCATTCCATATTCATTACTTTTTGAAAATTCTTCAAATATTATATCTCTGATTTCTAAATTTAATCTTCTAAAAGTTTCTTGGCTATAGTCAAATAGTTTTGTTAATATTTCTATAGTCATATGGTTATGAAATAACTTTAAGTTTGTTATTTTTTCTAATTCTTGTCCTACAGTCATCTTTCCAACTGCTTGTGGTCCTGATATTACTATGAACTTTGGCATTTTTATCAGCTCCTTTTTATGTACAAATTTTATTTATTAAATCTTTATATTGCTCTACTAATTTTTTATAGCTTTCTTCAGTTATATGTTCATTTACTTCATGTGCAGTTATAGGTCCAACACCTAAAATCATTCTGTTTGTTCTTTTTACAAGACTTGCCTCTGTTAAAAAGTTTGCTGTTTTTATTTTATCTATATATTTAATATCTTTGTCAATAAAAGATTCTAATTCTTCAATAATATTTATCTCACATTCATATTGTTTTGAAAGTTTTTCAACTTCTTCTTTTATAATTTTAATATGTTTATCATTTGCTATTCTAAAATCAATTCCAACCTTACAATTAGCTGCAACCGAATTTAGTCCACTACCACCATCAATAATTCCTATATTCATTGTTGTATATGGTATTTCAAAATCATTTTCAATATATGTTTTAATTTTATTGTTATAAAACTCATCTAATTTTGTTAAAAACTTAATTGCATTTAGATTTGCATTTTTTCCTTTTGCAGGATTACTTGAGTGTGCTTTAATCCCTTTAAAATATAACTCATAAGCAAGTAGTCCTTTACTTCCAACTAGAATTTCATTATTAGTTGGTTCTCCAAAAATCATATTTGGAGGAAATTTTTCATTTTTTGAATTTAACTCTTTTATTCCTCCAAAATCAATTTCTTCATCATAAGTCAAATACATTTTCATTCCATATTTTAATTTTGAAAAATCAATTTGTTTTATGGCATCTAACATTGCAGCTATTCCACCTTTCATGTCTGCCACACCAAGTCCATATAACTTCTTATCTTCCTTTGTTAGTTCAAACGGATTGCTTTTCCAGCCATCTATATATTCAACTGTATCTGTGTGTCCTAAAAAACCTAGTTTTGGATTTTCTCCAATACTCATTATTAAAATTTTTCCTTTATACTCAGTTTTAAAATTTAAACCTTTGAGGCATTTTTCTATATAACTAATTATTTCTTTATTTTGATTATCTTTTATTGTATTAAAGCCTACTAAATCTTTTAATATTTTATATTCTTCCATTTTTATCTCACTTTCTTTTTTATCTAATTTTTCTTATCATTTTGTAATGTATTTTTGTCTTTTCATACGTTTCAAATCCTAACTTTTCATATAAAAATCTTGCTTTGTTATTTCTAAATACTCGAAGTTTTGTATTTATATTTTGTTTTTTGTCTTCTTCTAATATATTAGTTAAAATGCTTTTTCCAATTCCATTTCCTTGGTACTTTCTATCTATATATATTATATTTATAAAGTCTTCATTGTTTTTATTTATATTGTTTGAAATCATTCCAATTATTTTTTCTTTATACCTTATTAATTTTATTGTATCTTTATCTTTATTTATAAAATCTGTAAACATTTTGAGTTGAAATTCATCTTCCCATTCTCCATAATATTTTTCAACATATTTTTTAAAGCAATCTTTTTTTGTTTTAAATAAATAATTAAAATATTTCTCATTATATTTTTCTAAGAAATACATATCAAGTTTCATTGGTATAAATTTTATTCCATCTTTTATCTTTTCTACATCTAAGTCTTTAAATCCAATTTTATTATAAAACTCTTTAGCATATGGTGAAGAATTTACTGTAATTTTCTTCGTTTTTTTATCTCTACAATAATCCTTTGCTTTTTCTACTAGTTTTGTTGCAATTCCTTTTTTTTGAAATTTTTCATCAACAAACAATAATGATATGTGAGAATATTTTTTTATGGCAATCATTCCTATAATTTTGCTATTATCTTTTACAATAAATATTTTTATATCTTTTTTTAATTGTTCTTTTATATTGTCATAATTTATATAGTTATAAAAACTTTGAATTCCATAATCACTATAAGAAGGTGCCACATATTTATTAAATACTTTTTTTACTAGATTCAATGTTTCTTCTAAATCTTTTAATTTCATTTCCTCAATTAAACATTCCATAATTTTCCTTCTTTCTAGTTCAAAAAAAGCCTTACAAAAAAATCTTTTTAAGACTCCTTTGCAAGACTTTATATAAATCTCACTTTATAAGTGTAAGTAGCTTTATTATCTATAACTACCCTTCACCGCTCGAACTATGTTCTTAGATGAACTCTTAATATGTTATATATTTTAACACATTTAGCCTTTTTTGTCAATTTATCTGTCTTCACCTTCTATTTCTTTTGTATTTTTGTTAATCATTGAAGCTACTTCCTTAACATTATATTCTTCTTGATCTTTTCTTACTTTTAAATAATTTTTGAAATCATTTGTCAATCTTTGTTGTAATTGTTCTTGAGTTTTATCTTCAATTTCTTTTAAAAATTCCTCTACTTTGTTAATTACAAGTTTTTTAGAATCATAATAATTATCAAGTCTTTTGCTTTTTTTTCTGAATTTTTTCAATGGATTTTTCTTAACAAAGTATAAAGATGGAAATTCTCCACTTGTCCTTTGAGTCATATACATTTTTTCTGCTTTTCTGACTTTTAATTTATTTTCTTTATCAAAATACTGTTTCATATCTTCTAATAAACACTTAAACTCATCCATACTAATAACTTTAAGAACATTAGAAATTTCTCCTTTTTTCAAACTTAATAATTGTTTAAAAATTATTTCATAATACATTTCTTTTGAATCTTGTAATAATTCATTTCTTTCTTCTTCACTTATTGAATCAACATTACTTAGTTCTTCTTGCTCTTCTTTCATCTCAGTTAATAATTGTGGCAATGTTTTTTTTGTAAAATCATCAGAATTATATTCTTTATTTAATATTGGTGCTATATCAAATACTTGTTTTAATTTTTGATCACATATCAAATAGTCAATAAATATTTCTGCAGCATCATCTCTTACTCTTTTTTTAGTGTGTCTTTTTCCATATTCATCTATTTCATTATATTTGTATCTTCCTGTATTTAATTCCCCTTCATACAAAAATCTAGATCTCATATAGAATTCATTTTCTCCTAATAATTCTTGAATTCTATTTCCCGCCATTAAGTTTGCATCATTTTCAATTGCAAATGCATCATAATTATCTTTATAAAAGTCATACATATAACTCGCTAAAACAAAGTCCCTTCCAAATGCTAAATTTTCTTTACTACTAACTTGTTGTTGAGCCATTAAATATTGTTTGTAATGACGTAATTCATGGAACAATACATAAAATATATGCTCACAAGAGTACATCCTTATTTTTGGATCGTCAGATTGTAATCCTTTTTGTTGTAAATATGAGTGTATTGTAATATTTGGCTTAATTCCATTAAACGCCGGTCTAAATCCTCCTGCTGTAACTAGACCATTAAAGTTATTTTCATCAATGTTATCAGGTTGTCTTTTAAAACTTAAAGTTATATCATTATCTTGACTTTCTGTATTTTCTGGATCAAATTTAATTCCTATATCTAAGTTATCAAGTTCCATTTTCATTATTTTAATAAGTTTTTTCTCTATTATATGTTGAAACAATAATTGATCATTTGGATTCATTTTATTATCTGCAAAATAATCTAACAATTCTTTGATTTCTTGTTTTTCTGCTTCTTCACTTTCCAATTCATTTTTTTCATTTTCTTTAAAAGAGTCTATCAATTCTTTTATTCCTTGTTTTTTTACCTCTTTATTTTCTAATTGATTCATTTTAATCACCTTCACTTTTTACTTGA
>CANQQC010000076.1 GCA_947625925.1 uncultured Clostridia bacterium
TATATTGCAAATATTTCAGAAGATCAAATTGAAAATGCACAAAGCGACGAAAACGTATTAAAAGTAAAAGAATATGCAAAAAAAGAAAATGCAGAAGTAATACCATTGTGTGTAAAGATTGAAGAAGAGTTATCAGGATTAGATGATGATGATAAAAAAGAAATGTTAGAAGCAATTGGATTAGATGAGTCTGGTTTAGATAAAGTTATAAAGAAAAGTTATGATTTATTAGGATTAATGTCATTTTTAACAGCTGGAAAGCCAGAAGTAAGGGCTTGGACTATAAAGAAACAAACAAAAGCACCTGAAGCTGCAGGAAAAATTCATTCTGATATACAAAGAGGATTTATAAAGGCAGAAATTGTATCTTTTGATGATTTAATGAGCTGTGGATCAATGTCAGCTGCAAGAGATAAAGGATTAGTTCGCTCTGAAGGAAAAGAATATATTATGCAAGATGGAGATATAGTATTATTTAAATTTAATGTTTAAGATATGTAATATTCTTGTAATGCTTTTGTAACAAAACTGTAAATAAAAAAAATCAATTATATATTGACTAATATAAAAAATAAGTATAAAATCAATTTAGAAACTAAAGAGTATTAAAAAAAGTTTTACAAATTTATTAAAAATACTTGAAAAGAGAGAAAAAAAGTAGTATAATATTTATTGATTGAATAATAATATTAGTAAATAAGTAAAACAAAAAAGGAGTTTTGATATGAAAAATTTAACAAATCTTAAAAAAGTTTTAGTAATAGTAATGATGGTAACAATTATATCTTTAGCAACTAGCGTTTTAGCTGCTGATAGTACAGGTAACTTTACTGATTTATCTAGTACATTAAATTCAACAAACACATCTACTACAGATACAAATACAACAAATACATCAAGTACAACAAATACATCAACAGCAACTAATACATCAACATTAACAACAAATACATCAACAACAACTAATACTCCAAGTGTAACAACGTCAACTAATACAAGTTCTTACAATAGTACTAATTTACCAGAAACTGGAATTCAAGATTCATTACCAGTAGTAGTATTAATTGCAGTTTTAGCAATATCAGCTGTATATGCTTATAAAAAAGTTAAAGATTATCAAAATATATAATATGTGATAACAATAATAGATGTTAGAATTTCTAATTATGAAATTTTAACATCTTTTTGTTTTTGTTTTTTTAAAATTTTGAAAAGTGTCTTTTTATATAAAATTGGTAAATTTACTTGACAGTTTACAATAATAACGATAAAATAGTATAGGAGAAAAAATATATTAAAAATAAAAACAATGATATATATTTTATTCGGACATTGAAAATTTAATAAGAAAGAGGTGTAAAACTATGAATTTAGTAGTCATAGTAATCGCCGCCTTAATCTCATTAGCAATTGGATTTGTTGTAGGAGTAGTCTACAGAAAAAAAGTTGCAGAGTCTAAAATACAAGGAGCAGAAATCGAAGCAAGACGTTTAGTAGATTTAGCAAAAATAGAAGCTGAGAATTTAAAGAAAGAAGAAATTTTTAAAGCGAAAGAAGAAAATATGAATGCTAGAAAAGAATTGGACCAAGAGATTAAAGAAAGAAGAGGCGAATTACAAAAACAAGAATCAAGACTAATTCAAAAAGAAGAAAATTTAGAAAAACGTTCAGAAAACTTAGAAAGAAAGGAAATTGAAGCTGATAATGAATTAGCTGAAATTGAAAAAGAAAAAGAAGAAATTTCAAAAATACATGAACAAAAATTACAAGAATTACAAAAAGTTGCAGGACTTGGTAAAGAAGAGGCAAAAAAAATACTATTAGATACAGTGGAAAAAGAAATTTCAGCAGAAAAAGCAGCAATGATTAGAGAATATGAACAAAAGGCTAAAGAAGAATCAACAAAAAATGCAAAGGAACTACTAACATATGCAGTTCAAAAATGTGCAGCAGATCATTCTCAAGAAACAACAGTATCAATTGTTGCTTTACCTAGTGATGATATGAAGGGAAGAATAATTGGTAGAGAAGGTAGAAATATTAAAGCATTAGAAACACTTACAGGAGTTGATTTGATAATAGATGATACACCAGAAGCAGTTGTTTTATCAGGTTTTGACCCATTACGTAGAGAAGTTGGAAAAATTGCTCTTGAAAAATTGATTGAAGATGGAAGAATACATCCAGCAAAAATAGAAGAAATGGTAGAAAAAGCGAAAGAAGAAATCGATAATACTATTAAATCTGAAGGTGAAAGAGCAGTATTAGAAACAGGTGTTAATGGATTACACCCAGATGTTGTTAAGCTAATTGGTAAATTAAAATATAGAACAAGTTATGGACAAAATGTATTAAACCATTCTATAGAAGTTTCTAATTTAGCAAGAATAATGGCAGATGAATTAGGGTTAGATGTTAAACTAGCAAGAAGAGCTGGATTATTACACGATATTGGAAAAGCATTAGACCATGATATGGAAGGAACACATGTTGAAATTGGTGTAGATGTTCTTAAGAAATATAAAGAAAATCCAGATGTAATAAATGCAGTAGAAGCACACCATGGTGATGTAGAACCTCAAACTATGGAAGCTGTTTTAGTACAAGCAGCAGATGCTATATCTGCATCAAGACCAGGAGCAAGAAGAGAAACATTAGAGGCATATATTAAACGTTTACAAAACCTTGAAGAAATAGCAGATTCTTTTGAAGGAGTTGAAAAATCTTTTGCAATACAAGCAGGACGTGAAGTTAGAGTAATGGTTAAACCAGAAAAAATAAGTGATGACGAAATGACAATTCTTGCAAGAGAGATATCAAAGAAAATAGAAAATGACATGGATTATCCAGGACAAATTAAAGTTAATATGATAAGGGAAACTAGAGTCATTGATTATGCAAAATAAAATAAAAGAGTCTTTATGAAATGCACTTCCGATTAGTAGACCATAATAAAAAAGAGTTATGGTATATTTTAATCGGAGGTGTATTTTTTATGGAAAAAATATAGAAAAATTAATTAATGAATAGCAAAAGAATAAACAATAGAGACAACAATTGTGGTTGATAAAAAAAAGAAATTATAGTATTATATATGTATTAGTAGAAAAGAGGTAATAATATGAACATTTTAGCCATAGGAGACTTAATAGGATCAGTAGGAATAAATAAATTGAAAAAGGAATTATATAATATAAAGCAAAAAGAAAATATTGATTTTACAATAGTTAATGGAGAAAATTCAGCAGAGGGTATGGGAATAACACAAAAGAATTTTGATGATATATTAAGTCAAAAAGTAGATGTTATTACAATGGGAAATCATACTTGGGGAAAAAAAGATATTTTTAAATTTATAGATCATCCTAAATTAATTAGACCAGCAAATTATCCAGAAGGTGTTGTTGGAAAAGGTTATTCTATTTATAAGTGTAAAAGTAAAAAAATAGCTGTAATAAACTTAATTGGAAGAGTAAGTATAAGTGTTTTATCTGAAAATCCATTTTTGGTAGCAAAGGAAATAATAAGAAAAATAAAAAAAGAAGTTGATATAATAGTAATAGATTTCCATGCAGAGGCAACTGCAGAAAAAATGGCTCTTGCAAATTATTTAGATGGTGATGCTACAATAGTTTTTGGTACTCATACTCATGTACAAACAGCTGATGAAACGATTTTACCAAAAGGAACGGCATATATAACTGATATTGGAATGACAGGACCAAAAAATTCTATTATAGGAATGGATATAGAAGCTTCTATAAAACGTTTTTCAACAACACTTCCTGAAAGATATAAAATAGCTACAGGGGATTGTATTTTAAATGGAGTTATATTTAAAATAAATGATCAAACAAACAAAGTAGAAGAAATAAAAAGGGTATATTGTAAATAAGATAATAAGGCTGTCGAAAGCTGTCAAAACCTTGATATTATTGCGATGAAAACCTCCAATAATTTTAAAAAATATATTTACAACCATTTCCAAATATTGTAAAATTGGAAACGTAAAAGTTGCAACAGAAAAAATATAAAAGTATAGGAGGAAAAAATGGAAATTTTAAAGATTTCATCAAAATCAAACCCTAATTCAGTAGCAGGAGCAATTGCTGGATTAGTAAAAGAATCAAACAAAGCAGAAATGCAAGCAATCGGAGCAGGAGCACTAAATCAGGCAGTAAAAGCAGTGGCAATAGCAAGAGGATTTGTTGCACCGGCAGGAGTAGATTTAGTTTGTATACCAGCATTTGCAGAAGTAGAAGTTGAAGGAGAAGA
>CANQQC010000077.1 GCA_947625925.1 uncultured Clostridia bacterium
TTTGTTGAAGCTGGAGCTACAGTTGAATTACAATAATTGATAATAAAAGAGAAATTAAGTAATGCTTAATTTCTTTTTTTATTTAATTTGTTGTAACCCACATTAGTAACTAGTAAAAAGTCATTAAGAGCTTGTTTTTTTATACAAAACAGTATATAATAATAGAGTGTTAAAAAAGAGTTAGGAGATGATAAAATGCAAGTATCTAAAGAAGAATTATTGCATATCGCAAATTTAGCAAGATTAGAATTAAAAGACAGCGAAGTAGAAAACTATTTAAAAAATCTTGATAATATTTTAGAATTCTCAAATATTATAAATAATGCACCAATAGAGAATTTAGATATAACAATAGGTGCTAATGAAGCAAAAAATGTATTTAGAAAAGATGAAGTAAAAGTATTTGAAGATAATGAAGCATTATTAAAAAATGCACCAACACAAGAAAGTAATATGTTTAAAATTCCAAAAGTTCTTTAAAATAAATATATGGAATTAGAAATATTTTAAGGAGGTAAATATGGACATAACAGAATTAACAGTTCATGAATTGCAAGAAAAATTAAAAAATAAAGAATTAACAGTAACTCAAATAACAAAAGCATATGTAGATAGAATAAATGAAAAAGAAAAAGATGTAAAAGCTTTTGTTACTACATTAACTGAAGAAGCAACAAATCAAGCAGAACAAATAGAACAAAAAATAAATAATGGAGAAATTACAGGAGAATTTGCAGGTATTCCTATAGGAATAAAAGACAATATGTGTACAAAAGGAGTAAAAACAACATGTTCTTCAAAAATGTTAGAGAATTTCGTAGCTCCATATAATGCAACAGTTATCGAAAAATTAAATGATGAAAATATAATAAATTTAGGAAAATTAAATATGGATGAATTTGCGATGGGTGGATCTACAGAACATTCATATTTCAAAAAGACAGCAAATCCATGGAATTTAAATAAAGTACCAGGAGGTTCTTCAGGAGGTTCAGCAGCTGCTGTTGCAGCAAATATGGTACCATGGGCTTTGGGATCAGATACAGGGGGATCAATAAGACAGCCATCAAGTTTTTGTGGAGTTGTGGGATTAAAACCAACATATGGATTAGTTTCAAGATATGGCCTTGTAGCATTTGCTTCATCATTAGATCAAATCGGACCAATAACTAAAGATGTATATGACAATGCTATGTTATTAAATTTAATTACAGGACATGATGAAAAAGATACGACATCATCAAATATAGAGAAAAAAGACTATACAAAAGCTTTAAAAAATGATGTTAAAGGATTAAAAATAGGTGTACCAAAAGAATTCTTTGGAGAAGGTATTGAACCTGATGTAAAGGCTAAATTAGAAGAAGCTATAGAAAAATATAAAGAATTAGGAGCAGATGTTGAAGAGTGCTCACTAGATGTTGCCAAATATTCTTTAGCAGCATATTATATAATCGCTTGTGCTGAAGCAAGTTCAAATCTAGGAAGATTTGATGGAATAAGATACACATATAGAGCAAATGATTTTACTGATTTAAGAGATATTTATAAAAAGACAAGAAGTGAAGCTTTTGGAGATGAAGTAAAAAGAAGAATAATTTTAGGAACATATGTATTATCATCAGGATACTATGATGCATATTATAAAAAAGCTCAAAAAGTGCGTACATTAGTTATGAATGAATTTAATAAAGCTTTTGATAAATATGATGTGATATTAACACCTACATCACCAACAGTAGCATTTGATATTGGAGGAAAAGTAGAAGATCCATTAGCAATGTATCTATCAGATATTTGTACTGTTTCTGTTAATATAGCTGGACTTCCAGGAATATCAGTTCCTTGTGGTGTAGATAGTAATGGTATGCCAGTAGGAATGCAACTTATAGGAAATAAATTCCAAGAGGAAACAATATTAAATGCAGCATATACTTATGAACAAGCAACAGGTTTTAGAAAAAATAATAAACCACAATTTATGCATTAAAATAGGAGGAATGTAAATGTCAAGAGAAGATTATGAAATAGTAATAGGACTTGAAGTACATGCAGAGTTGTCAACAAAAACAAAAATATTTTGTTCTTGTTCAACAGAGTTTGGTGGAGAACCAAATAAACATACTTGTCCTGTTTGTATGGCAATGCCAGGAACACTACCAGTATTAAATGAAAAAGTTGTTGAATATGCAGTAAAAGCAGGACTTGCTACAAATTGTACAATTTCAAAAGATAGTAAAAATGATAGAAAAAATTATTTTTATCCAGATTTACCAAAAGCATATCAAATATCACAATATGATAAACCTCTTTGTGAAAATGGATATGTAGAAATCGAAACAGAAAATGGTGAAAAGAAAGAAATAAGGATTGAAAGAATTCATATTGAAGAGGACGCTGGAAAATTAAATCATGATGACTTTGGTGGAGGAAGTCTAGTAGATTTAAACAGAGCTGGTGTACCACTAATAGAGACAGTTTCAAAGCCTGATATGAGAAGTGCAGAAGAAGCGGAACAATATTTAAGAAAATTAAAGTCAATATTTGAATATATAGAAGTATCTGATTGTAAGATGCAAGAAGGTTCTTTACGTGCAGATGTAAATGTTTCTGTAAGAAAAAAAGGTGAAACAGAATTTGGAACTCGTACAGAGATGAAAAACATGAACTCATTTAGAAGTATTGTAAGAGCTATAAATTATGAAGCAGATAGACAAATTGATTTAATAGAAGATGGAGGAACAGTAACACAAGAAACTCTTAGATGGGATGATGTTTCAGGTAAAACATTTTCAATGAGAGATAAGGAAGATGCTCAAGACTATAGATATTTTCCAGATCCAGATTTGGTAGCAATTAAACTTACAGATGAATATATAGATAATATAAGAAAAGAATTACCAGAACTTCCAGAAATAAGAAAACAAAGATATCTTGAAAAATATAAATTAGCTGAAAAAGATGCAAAATTAATTACATCTTCAAAATATTTATCAGATTTATTTGAAAAAGCTATTGAGGTTTGTAATAATCCAAAGGCAGTTAACAACTGGATAATTTCAGATATTTCAAGAATATTGAATGAAACAGAAATGGAACCAATAGAGATACCTTTTGATGCTAATCAATTAGGAAAATTAGTTATTTTAATTGATAAAGGAACAATTAGTTCTAGTATAGGTAAAAAGGTACTTACAGAATTATTTGAAAATCCAAGAGATCCAGAAGAGATAATTAAGGAAAAAGGTTGGATTCAAATATCTGATGAAGGTGCAATAAAAGAAGTTGTTATGAAAATTTTAGAAGCTAATCAAAAATCTGTAGAAGACTATAAGGCAGGTAAAGATAAAGCACTTGGATTCTTAGTTGGACAAGCAATGAAAGAGACAAAAGGAAAGGCAAATCCACAAATGCTTAACAAAATGTTTAAAGAAGAATTAAATAAATAAAATAAAAATAGTTAGTTTTAATTTAAAACTAACTATTTTTCATTTATATAATTTGTTTTTTTATCTTATCTGCAGCAATAGCACAAATAATAAATTCAATTGAAAAAATTATACTAACCTTAAAAATAGATAAACCAATATAAAACATTAAATAACTTAAAGTAAAGAATTTATATAATAGAAGAATAAAAAGAGAAACTAAACAAAGTATAAAACAAAAAAATAAGCCATGTTTTAATATATGTAAAGCTGTTTTATCTAAATTAACAAAAGTATCTTTTATCATGGAAACAAAATTATTTATCATAATATTACCCCCAAAATATTTATGTATATTATATTTATATTAACATGAAAATTTATCAAAAACAATGGAAATAAAAGGCAACAAAAAACCCTCTATAAAGAGGGTTAATAAAAACTATGCATAATTTTTATTAATTAAGATTAGTTCATAGCTGCATTTAATTTTTTAGATAAAGCAGATTTTTTTCTTGCTGCTGTATTTTTTACGATTACACCTTTACTACAAGCTTGATCAATTTTCTTTGTAGCTTCAGAAAATAAAGCTTTAGCTTCATCTAATTTTTTATCTTCAATTGCTTGTTCGAATTTCTTAATAGTTGTTTTATATGCTGATCTAATCATATTATTTCTTAAAGTTTTCTTTTCTATTATTTTTACTCTTTTTTTAGCTGATTTAATATTTGGCATTTATTTTGCACCTCCTCTTGTATGTAATTAATCTAACATATGCTATTTTAACATATTTTTAAAGATTTTGCAAGTATATAAAGAAAAATATGTATTTTAAATG
>CANQQC010000078.1 GCA_947625925.1 uncultured Clostridia bacterium
TATTTATTTTAATATATTTTTTCTAAAAAAGAAAGACTGTTGGCAAATTTTTTTACTTTGTCAACAGTCTGAAAAGAGATTTCTAAAAATAGAAATCTCTTTTTATTTTATACTTTACTAAGCTTTATTATTAGACCCAAATACTTCTGTCATTTTATGATATACAATTTCTTTTATTGTATCTCTTGCAGCTCCTAAATATTTTCTTGGATCGAAAGCACTTGGTTCTTCAGCAAATACTTTTCTAATTGTTGCTGTCATTCCAAGTCTTAGGTCAGTATCAACATTAATTTTTGAAACTCCTGAAACACTAGCTTCATGTAATATTTCATCAGGTACTCCCTTTGCTCCTGGTATATTTGCTCCATACTTATTACATGTTTCTAATAATTCTGGAATAACTGTTGATGCTCCATGTAAAACTATTGGAGTGTTAGGAATCAAAGCTTTTATTTGTTTTAAAATATCAAATCTTAATTTTGCTTCACCTTTAAATTTATATGCGCCATGACTTGTTCCAATAGCAATTGCTAAAGAATCACATCCAGTTCTTTCTACAAATTCTTTTGCTTGATTAGGATCTGTATACATAGCTTCACTTGATTCAACTTTAACATCATCTTCTATTCCTGCTAATTTACCTAATTCTGCTTCTACTACTACACCTTTATTATGTGCATAGTCAACAACTTCTTTTGTTTTTCTAACATTTTCTTCAAAATCATATTTTGATCCGTCAAACATAACTGATGTAAATCCTGCATCTACACACATCTTACAAGTTTCAAAATCAGGTCCATGATCTAAATGAATTGCAATTGGAATATCAGGATTTTCTTCAACTGCTGCTTCAACCATCTTCATTAAATATCCCATTCTAGCATATTTTATTGCACTTGCTGATACTTGTAATATTACTGGTGACTTTGCTTGTCTTGCTGCATCTACAATTCCTTGTATTATTTCCATATCATTTATATTAAAAGCTCCTATTGCATAATTTCCCTCCATTGATTTTTTAAACATCTCTTTTGTTGTTACTAACATAATATTATTCCTCCATTCTGGCTATCACCCTTTTTTATCTATTGTAAATATTATCATATTTAAATAATATTTACAATAGATTTTTTACACAAAAAAAGCTACCAAAAATGTCTTTTTTATGACATCAAAGATAACCTTTTTAGTTTAGCCTAATTACATTCATTATCACATTCAAAACTAGCACACATAGATTCATCAGCTTCTGTTGTTTTAGAATTATTCATTGCTGCAACTTGTATTGATTGTAATTCACATTTCTTTTCTTCATTATTATTATACGCACAATTAGTTACTGTACAATTTATTAATTGTTTTCTATCCATTTTTTGCCTCCAAAAAAAATAATATTATGAACAATACAGTTCATAATATTATTATGTACATTTTTTCAATTTTAATTTAATTTTTTATTTGAAATAAATTCTAAATTATGCATCTTTATTTTCTTTTTCCTTTTTTGCCACTACTTCTTTTCCGTTATAGTATCCGCAGTTTTTACAAACTCTATGTGGTAAGACTGGCTCATGACAATGTGGACAAGTTGAATAATTTGGATTTTCTTTTTTCCATGTTGATCTTCTTTTATGTGTTCTTGCTTTTGACCATCTTCTTTTTGGTTGTGCCATTTTACTTCCCTCCTTGTTGTGATACTCTATATATCTAATTTCATTTTTTTCACTATAAGATTATACATGTATTTTCGCATTTTGTCAAATTTTTATTGAAATTTTTTAATGTTTTTTGCATATACTAATGTAATGGAGGTATTTTATGTGTGGTTTAGTTGGATTTGTGAACTATGAAAAAGACAATTCAAATGAAAAAGATACTTTAATATTGATGAATAATACTATAACAAAAAGAGGACCAGACGAATTAGGATACTATATTAATTCACACGTAGCATTTGGTCATAGAAGATTAATTGTACGTGATCCAAAAGGCGGAAAACAGCCAATGATTGCTAAATATTCATATGGTGAATATGCAATTGTTTATAACGGTCAAATATATAACACTGATGAATTAAGAAAAAAACTTAACGATGAAAATGTTACTTTGGATAGTTATTCTGATACAGAAATTTTATTAAAAAGTTTTATAACTTTTGGTAAAGATATAATAAAAACATTAAATGGAATATTTGCATTTGCAATATGGGATTCAAGAAAAGAAGAATTGTTTATTTGTAGAGATCATTTTGGTGTAAAACCATTTTTTTATACACAAGTAAATAACAACTTTATATTTGGTTCAGAAATAAAGGCATTGTTTGCTCATCCTCAAGTTGAAAAAATACTTGATGGTCAAGGAATATCTGAACTATTTGGAATTGGCCCTGCTCACACTTTAGGTACTACAATTTTCAAAAATATTTATGAATTGAAACCTGCTCATTTTGGAATATATAATAGATCTGGTTTACATATTGAAAGATATTGGAAGTTAGAATCTAAAGAGCAAAATGACAATTTACCTCAAACATGTGAACATTTAAAATTCTTGTTAAATGATGCAATTACAAAGCAACTAGTTTCAGATGTTCCCCTATGTACATTCTTATCTGGAGGATTAGATTCAAGTATCATTTCAAAATTTGCCTCAGATTATTGTAAAAATAACAATCTAGCTCCATTACAGACATATTCTATTGATTATGTGGATAATGATAAAAACTTTGTTAAAAGCGATTTTCAGCCAAATTCTGATAACTACTATATAAATTTAATGAATAATGTATTGTATAATACTCATCACAATATAGTAATTGATACTCCTGAATTAGCAACATATTTAGAAGATGCTGTAATAGCAAGAGATATACCAGGAATGGCTGACATAGACTCTTCTCTTCTTTTGTTTTGTAAAAATGCAAAAAATGAAATGACAGTTGCACTAACTGGTGAGTGTGCCGATGAAATATTTGGTGGATACCCTTGGTTTTTTAGAGAAGATGCACTAAACAGTAATACTTTTCCTTGGTCAATTGCAATTACTGAAAGACAGAATTTATTAAATACTTCTATTTCTTCTAAAGTAAATCTAAAAGAATATATTGACTTTAGATATAAAGAAAGTTTAAATGAAGTAGAAATTTTAGATACTGATTCACCTCAAACAGCTGAAAAAAGAAAAATTTCATATTTAACATTGTACTGGTTTATGCAAACACTTCTAGATAGATCTGATAGAATGGCTATGTATAGTGGATTTGAACTAAGAGTTCCTTTTTGTGACTATCGTCTAGCTCAATACGTATGGAATATTCCTTGGGAAATGAAGGCTCTAAATGGTCGTGAAAAAGGTCTTCTTCGTTATGTGTGTAGAGATTTTCTTCCAGATGAAATAATTGATAGAAAAAAATCTCCTTATCCAAAAACACATAATCCTACTTATACAAAAAAAGTAAAAGAAATGCTAACATCTGTTATGGATAATAAAAATGCACCTATTAACAATTTATTAAATAGACAATATATTTTAGATATTATTAATACAGATGGAAAAGCATTTTCAAGACCTTGGTTTGGTCAACTAATGACTGGTCCACAACTTATGGCTTATCTATATCAAGTAAATTACTGGTTAGAAAAATATAATCCAAAAATTGAAATATAGCATTTAACTTGAGGTTGCAAATTTGTAACCTCTTTTTTTAGGAAAAACTTCTTATTTTTTCTATGTATTCCATATCTTCTATTTTTGAAATAGCAAAGCATTTCTTTCCTAAATCCTTTATAGAAGCTCCTAAATGATACATTTGACTATTATCTATTATAATAAACCTATCATGAAATTTATTTGATTTAGCAACTTTTAATACAGGATATTCTTTATTAAATTTTTTAATATCTAAAGTATCAATATTACTTTTTTCTGATGTTAAGACAACTACTTCCACATTATTATTCTTTTTAGCTAACATTTTTAAAACACTGTCATCAATATAATTGTCTATTATTAAAATTTTTTTATTTGCTTTTTTTATAATATCTATAATTAAACTATAACTATCCCATATTTGACCATTAAAAAATATTCT
>CANQQC010000079.1 GCA_947625925.1 uncultured Clostridia bacterium
CCTAACATCTAAAAAGAGTTTAAAACAATTAGAAAAAGAGAACAATAAAAGTCTAAAAAATAATAAAAAATAGTTTGTATTATAAATATATTGTATAGAATGAAGATAGCATAAAAATTTTCAACAGACAACCAATTATGCATGGTAGATTTTTAGATCAAATAGGGAAAAGAGAAAATTTGCAAATGCTCAATGCAATTTTTTTTAAAAATAGTATTTTGAATATCAGTGCTTAACTATGGTTCTATTTCATTTTTTTTGATTTTATAGTATAATAAATCCAATAAACAATTAAAAACTAAAAGGTTTTGGGAGGAATATATGAAGAAATATAAAGAGCCATTAAAAAGAGAAACTGAAACTACAGTAAATATTTTATATAGTGAAAACAAATTATCTATATATACAAATAAAGTAGATCTTCAAAAAAGTTTGATTAAAATTATTGGAGAACCTAATAAAGAATACATAAGAGGTAGAAGCATAATGGCTAGTAGATGGGATATACCATTAGAAGAAAAAAGCAAAATTACCAAAGTACTTCTAAAAGCAAATATATTTAATCTTTAATAAAAAGGAACTACAAAATTTATATAAGTAGTTTCTTTTTTTATATAAAATCAAAAAATATTATTGACATATTAAGATTAAGGAATATAATCATTATTGTAAAAAGGAGGATTTGGATTATGGGATTAATTGTTCAAAAATTTGGAGGAACATCTGTATCAAATGCTCAAAGAATTATGAATGTAGTAAAAATTGTTACAGACACATATAAAAAAGGTAATGATGTTGTAGTTGTAGTATCAGCTCAAGGAGATACTACTGATGATTTAATTGCAAAAGCAAATGAAATAAATCCAAATGCTCATAAAAGAGAACTCGATCAGCTTCTTTCAGCAGGTGAACAAATTTCGGTTTCACTTCTTGCAATGGGAATTGAAAAATTAGGATTTCCTGTCATAAGTCTTTTAGGTTGGCAAGCAGGATTCAACACAAATTCTATATATACAAAAGCAAGAATAAAAAATATAAAAACTGATAGGTTACAAAATGAAATAGAAAAACATAATATAGTAGTTGTTGCAGGGTTTCAGGGAATCAATAAATATGAAGACATAACCACTTTAGGAAGAGGAGGATCAGATACATCTGCAGTTGCAATTGCAGCGGCTTTAAATGCAGATAAATGTCAGATTTATACTGATGTTGAAGGTGTTTATACAGCAGATCCAAGAAAAGTAAAAAATGCTATAAAACTTAAAGAAATTACTTATGATGAAATGCTTGAAATGGCAACACTAGGAGCACAAGTTTTAAATAATAGATCAGTAGAAATGGCAAAAAAGTATGGAGTAGAATTAGAAGTTCTATCATCACTAAATCCTAAACCAGGAACTATAGTAAAGGAGGTCATAAAATTGGAAAAGATGCTAATAAGAGGTGTAACCAAAGATACAAATGTTGCACTAATATCAATTTTAAATTTACAAGACACTCCAGGTATTGCTTTTAAAATATTTTCAAAATTATCTAATAAAAACATTAATGTTGACATTATTTTGCAATCATTTGGTAGAGATGGAACAAAAGATATAGTATTTACTGTAGAAAAAGAAAATGGGCCAGTTGCAGTAGAACTTTTAGAAGATTTGTTAGATGATTGTAAAGTGATTTGTAATACTGATGTTGCAAAAGTTTCAGTTGTAGGAGCTGGAATGGAATCGCATCCTGGAACAGCATCTAAAATGTTTGAAGCACTTTATGAAACAAATATAAATATTCAAATGATATCAACATCTGAAATAAATATATCAGTTATTATTGATTCTAAAGATGCAGATAGAGCAGTATATGCAGTTCATGAAAAATTTATTCCAAATGAATAAAAAATATTTACTTTTAAAATATTTTTTGATAAAATGTAAAAAAATTAAGGAGGAAAAGAAATTGAAAACAAAAACTAAAATTTTATTATTTATAATTATTGCTTTTGTATTAACAATAGTTCCAAATAAAGCATTTGCAGGAACATATAATAATTTAACATATGATTTTAACTATGATAAAGAAATTGTGATTAAAGGTTGTGTTAATAAAAATGCAACAAGTGTTTCTATACCAAGTTATATTGATGGTTATAAAGTAACAGAAATAGACTATTATGCTTTTGAAAATTGTAAAAACCTATCAAGTGTTTCAATACCTTCAACAATAACACAGATGGGACATAATTGTTTTTCAAATTGTACTAATTTAAAAACTATATCAATACCAGATTCAGTTACACAAATGGATAATAATATATTTAAAGGATGTACTAGTTTACAAAACGTAAAATTACCAAATAAAATAAAAAAATTAGATTATAGTATTTTTGCAGGATGTAGCAGTTTAAAAAGTATATCATTACCTTCTAGTATTGTAGAACTAGGATCAAGTGAATTTGAAAATTGTACAAATTTAACAAGTATAACAATTCCATCAAAAGTTACTGTAATAAGTTCATCAACTTTTAAAGGATGTACAAGATTAACGACAGTAAATTTACCAAGTACTTTAAAAGATATATATGCAAACGCTTTTGAGAATTGTTCTGCATTAAAAAATATAAATTTCCCAAGCAAGTTAGAAACTATAGGGCCATATAGTTTTCAAAAGTGTACAAGTTTAACAAATCTTACAATTCCAGATTCAGTTGAGACTATGAGTTGGAGTTGCTTTAAAGGATGTTCAGGACTAACAACAGTTGTATTACCATCAAATCCTAATTTGTGGATTGATGATTCTGCTTTTGACTCACCTAATACTAAAGCAACATTTTATGTAAAAAGAGATACACCTGCACATCAATTTGTAATGAAAAAAGATTTAAAATATAAAACGTATACAGCAAATATTTCAGAATGTAAGATAACAGGAATAAAAACAAAAACATATTCAGGAAGTGCACAGACACAAACATTAACAGTTAAATACGGAAATTTAACATTAAAGCAAGGAACAGACTATACAGCTTCATATTCAAATAATGTAAATACAGGAAAAGCGACAATAACAATAAATGGAGTAGGAAACTATAGAGGAACAATAAATAAAACATTTTATATAGTTCCCAAAAAAGTAACAGGAATAGCAAAAACAACACAAACATCAACATCAATAACATTAAAATGGTCAAAAGTAACAGGAGCATCAGGATATGACATATATAAATATAATGGCTCAAAGAAAAAATATGAATTAGTAGCAACACAAAGAAGTGGAACAACATACAAAGTTTCAGGATTAAAAACAGGAACAACATATTTATTCAGAATAAAAGCATACAAAGGTATTAGTGGTAAAAAACATTATGGATCAGTATCAGCAATATATAGAGCAACAACACAACCAGGAGTAGTAGGAATAACATCAGCAAAAAGCACAGCAAGTAGAAAAGCCACAATAACATGGAAAAAAGTAAATGGAGCTAGTGGATATTACATATATATGGCAACAAGTCCAAATGGACCATACAAAAAAGTAAAAACAGCAGTAGGAGGAACAAAAGTAAGATATACAAGAACTGGTTTAACAAGTGGAAAAACATATTACTTCAAGGTTAGAGCATATAAAAATTATGGTGGAGCAAAATATACAGGAGCTGCAGCTACAAAACCAGGAACTGTAAAAGTAAAATAAAAATAAGAAGTCAATAAGTTTAACTTATTGACTTTTTCAGACCGTTGACAAACCCCTAGATATTTTTTCTGGGGGTATTTATTTTTCTATAATTTTATCAAATTTATATT
>CANQQC010000080.1 GCA_947625925.1 uncultured Clostridia bacterium
TCAAGACAAAGATATTGGGGAGAACCAATTCCAATGGTTTATTGTGAAGAATGTGGATGGGTTCCAATTCCAGAAGATCAATTGCCTTTAACTTTGCCAGAAGTTGAAGATTTTGAACCTGGTGAAAACGGCGAATCTCCACTTGCAAAACAAACTGAATGGATTAACACTACATGTCCACATTGTGGAAAACCCGCAAAAAGAGAAACTGATACAATGCCTCAATGGGCAGGATCATCTTGGTACTTCTTAAGATATATGGATCCTCATAACAATGATGCTTTAGCATCTAAAGAAGCTTTAGAATATTGGTCACCAGTTGATTGGTATAATGGAGGAATGGAACATACAACACTTCATTTATTATACTCAAGATTTTGGCATAAATTCTTATATGATATTGGTGTTGTACCTACTAAAGAACCATATCAAAAAAGAACATCTCATGGTATGATTTTAGGCTCAAATGGTGAAAAAATGAGTAAATCGAAAGGAAATGTTATCAATCCAGATGATATAGTAGAGGAATTTGGAGCAGATACATTTAGAGTTTATGAAATGTTTATGGGACCTTTTGATCAAGTAGCAAACTGGTCAATGGAAAGTGTTAGAGGATGCTTTAAATTCTTAGATAGAGTATGGAATTTACAACAATTCTTAGTTGATGGAGATACATATTCTAAAGAAACTGAAAAAATGATGCATCGAGCTGTTAAAAAAGTTTCTTCAGATATTGAAGAAATGAAATATAATACATCAGTTTCAACATTTATGACTATGGTTAACGAATTTTATAAATTAAAGAAAATAAACAAAGCAGAATTTAAAACATTTTTAATACTTTTAAATCCTTTTGCACCACATATAACTGAGGAGTTATTTGAACTTGCAGGATTTGATAAACCAATTAGTTCAACATCATGGCCAAAATTTGATGAAGAAAAAACAATTGCTGATGAAATAACAATACCAATTCAATTTAATGGTAAATTAAAAGGAACAATTTCTATTGTTAAAGATGAAGATGAAAATGTTGTAAAACAAAAAGTTCATGAAGCAATTGATTCTAAATTAGATGGAAAAACAATTGTTAAAGAAATATATGTTAAAAATAAAATTTACAATATTGTTGTTAAATAATTTTTATTTAATCATATATATTAGACTAGAAAGTATTAAATACTTCCTAGTCTTTTTTTGTCGAAATTTGTAACGTTTCGAACGTATAATGTCAAACAATATTATTTTTGATATTCTATATAAAACGATAATATGGAGTTAACAATAAACAATGAGTAAATTTGATAGTAATAGTTTAGGGAATAATTTAATTAAAGTAAATGGAAAAATTGTTTTTAAGTTACAAAACGTTATTGATAAAAGCAAATATACAAAATATGGTCTTTCAAAGGCTACACATATTAGATATGATACAATTTGTAACTACTGTAAGGGTGATGTCACATTAATAAATGTAGAATATTTAAAAATCTTTTGCAATGTTTTAAAATGTAGCTTAGATGATATTATTGAATATAAAAATTAAAAAGTAGAGAAAATCTCTACTTTTTATTATGCACTTTTTAATTCAAGTCTTAGTTTATCTGAAATCATTGCTATGAACTCACTATTTGTAGGTTTTCCTTTTGCTGCTGAAATTGTATATCCAAATATATTTTCAACAACTTCTGTTTGTCCTCTTCCCCATGCTACCTCTATTGCATGACGAATTGCACGTTCTACTCTACTTGGTGTTGTACTAAACTTTTTTGCGATTTGTGGATATAAACTTTTTGTGATTTGATTTATTACATCAATATCTTTTACTACCATTATAATTGCTTCTCTTAGATACTGATATCCTTTTATATGTGCTGGTACTCCAACCTCATGTATAATATTTGTAACAAGTGCTTCTAAGTTTTCCTCATTTTTTTCTCTTCCTTCTTGTATTTCAATATATTGTTGTTTTATATCTTTTGATATAAAGTTATTTGTTTGTTTTGCTTTAAAGAATTTAAATTCCTTAATCCTTTTTATTAGCAATTCAATATCAAAAGGTTTTACAACATAATATTGTGCTCCTAATCCTATTGCTTTTTGTGTTATTTTGTCTTGTCCTACTGCTGATAACATAATACAAATTGGTTTTTTATCTAATTCATTTATTTTTTCTAATACTCCTAATCCATCTAAATGTGGCATAATTACATCTAATAATACTACGTCTGGTGATATGTTTGTAATCATCTCAATTGCTTCTAACCCATCTTTAGCCATACCAATAACTTCTAATTCCTCTTGTCTTTCTATGTACCCTGCAAGTGTTTTACTAAATTCAGCGTTATCGTCTGCTATCAATACTGTTATTTTTTCTTTCATATCTCTCCTCCTATAAAATATTTTTTTCACAAGAAACATTATATATTGATTTATTATATGTTTCAATGAAAAATGGAAAATTTTTCCATTTATTTTATAAAAGGTCTATTTTTATATACATATCAACATTTTTTTATTATGAATTTTTTACTTAAAACTTTACAGTTCTTTATTTTTATGCTTTTTAATTCTAAATACTCTAAAATTTTATCTATTTGTCCTTCTAAAATCTCCAAATTACATATTATATTTTCTTTATATTCAACATTAGAAATCTCTATCTTATTTATTTCGCAAAAATATTTTAATTTTTCATAGTCAGAATAATCTATTTCAAGACTAATTTCCCTTCCTTCTTGTTTTTCTATTTTATCTGCTTTTTCAATCGCTTTTTGTAAACTTTCTGAATATGCTCTAACTAATCCACCAGTTCCTAATAAAATACCACCAAAATATCTAATAACTATTATCAGTACATTGCACAAATTATTGTTTTGTAAAATCTTTAACATTGGCGCTCCTGCTGTTCCAGAAGGTTCTCCATCATCATTTGCTTTCTCAATAATAGAATTATTCTCTATAAGACGATAAGCAATACAATGATGCCTTGCATCATTGTATTGCTTTTTTACATCTTTAATTATATTATCTATTTCTTTTTGATTTTCTACATAATATAATTTTGCTATAAATTTAGATTTTTTTTCTATAATTTGTTCTGTTACATTTTCTTTTATTGTTACAAAACTATCCAATATATTACTCCCATCATAATGTTTTATTCATCATCATCTGAAAATATATCTCCAAAAAGATCAGTATTAAATTCGAATCCATCTTCAGTTGTTTTTGTATTACTTTTAGTTTCCTTTTCAGATGGTTGACTCTCTGGTTTTTCTTTTTTTACTTCCTCTTCTTCCATATCCCCATTTAGATAACCATTAAAATGTGGTTCTTCTTTTTCTACTTCATCTTCTTTTGTTTCTGGTTTATCTTGTTTAAAATCATTTAAATAATCGTTAAAATATGGATTTTCTTTTTCTGCTTCATCTTCTTTTGCTTTTGGCTCATCTTGTTTAAAATCATTTAAATAATCGTTAAATTGTGGCTCTTCTTTTTCCACTTCATCTTCTTTTGCTTCTGGTTTATCTTGGCTAAAATCATTTAAATAATCGTTAAAATATTGGTCTTCTTTAGTTGCATTATTTTGTATTG
Source organism: uncultured Clostridia bacterium (assembly GCA_947625925.1). GTDB lineage: Bacteria > Bacillota > Clostridia > TANB77 > CAG-508 > CAG-269. The sequence continues at coordinate 3,598 of CANQQC010000080.1, forward strand.
CAGCTTCAAAATCACTATCATCTTTTGGCATCTGTGT
>CANQQC010000081.1 GCA_947625925.1 uncultured Clostridia bacterium
CAATACTTGGAGGAATTACAATATGGCTAATAAATATAGTAGGAGCAGGAATAAATTTTCATATAGGAATAAACTTTTTTACAAGTATTTTAATTGGGATTCTAGGGCTACCAGGAGCTGTATGTATGATTATAATAAAATTATTAGTTGAATAAATATAAATAAAAAAATTATCAAAAAGTGTTGCATTTTATAATTATTTTTTGTTATAATATTAAAAGTGTAAAAAATAAAAAAATGAAAAGAGGAAAAAATGAAAAACTATGCAAAAAACTTAAATTTAATAACAATTTTAAAAGCTTTTTTCATAGTTGTTTTATTTTTTATTTGGTAAGGACTTTTGGTTCCTTATTTTTTTTTGCAAAAAAGAAAGGAGTAATTCATGGAAGAGTATAACAAAAAAATAGTATTAGAAGATGGAGAAGAATATTTTGGATATGGTTTTGGTGCTAATAAGGAATTAGTGTGTGAAATTGTTTTTAATACATCAATGGTAGGATACCAAGAAATAGTATCTGATCCATCATATACATATCAAATGGTGGTTATGACATATCCGTTGATTCGGTAACTATGGAATTACAGATGATGATTATGAAACAAAACAGCCAACTATTGGAGGTTTAATTGTTAGAGAATATAATGATTTGCCAAGTAATTTTAGGTACACAAAAACATTATCAGAATATTTAGAAGAAAATGATATTCCAGGTATATATGGAATAGATACAAGAAAATTAACAAGAAGTATTAGAGAAAAAGGTAGTAGAAAAGTTATAATAACAGACATAAAAACAAGTAAACAAAAGGCATTAAAAAAATTAAAAGAATATCAAATGCCTACAGATGCAGTTTCAAAAGTTAGTTGTAAAAAAAGATGGTATTCAAGAACAGCAAATCCAAAATTTAATGTTGTGGCAATTGATTGTGGAATTAAGTTAAACATTATAAGGAGTTTAAATAAAAGGGGATGTAATGTAACAGTAGTTCCATACAACACGACAGTAAAAGAAATAGAAGGATTAAAACCAGATGGAATATTTTTATCAAACGGACCAGGAGACCCAAAAGATGTTAAAGAAGTTATATCATTGGTAAAGAAAATAAGAGGAAAATATCCAATATTTGGAATATGTTTGGGACATCAAATGATAAGTTTGGCATATGGTGCAAAGACATATAAATTAAAATTTGGACATAGAGGTGGTAATCATCCTGTTCGAAATTTAAAAACAAATAAAATAGAAATAACAAGCCAAAATCACAGTTATGCAGTTGATGAAGAATCTTTGAAAAAAACAGGATTGAAAGTAACACATAAAAATATACTTGATAATACAGTAGAAGGAGTAGAATGCAAAAAAGATAGAGTGTTTAGTGTTCAATATCATCCAGAAAGTGCGCCAGGACCACAAGATAGTAGTTATCTATTTGATGAGTTTATTGAATTACTAGAGAAAGGAGAAAAATAATGCCAAAAAGAAAAGATATAAAAACAGTATTAGTAATAGGATCTGGACCAATTGTAATAGGACAAGCTGCAGAATTTGATTACGCAGGAACACAAGCATGTTTAGCATTAAAAGAAGAAGGATACAAAGTTATATTAGTTAATTCAAATCCTGCAACAATAATGACAGATACATCTATTGCAGATAAAGTTTACATGGAACCATTAACATTAGCATATATAGCAAAAATAATTAGATATGAAAGACCTGATGCAATATTACCTGGAATAGGTGGTCAAACAGGATTAAATCTTGTAATGCAACTATATAGAAAAGGGGTGTTACAAGAATGTCAAGTAGAAATCTTAGGAACAAGTATAGAAAGTATAGAACGAGCAGAAGATAGAGAAAAATTTAAAGAACTATGTGAAGAATTAGGAGAACCTGTATTAGAATCAATTATTGCTAATTCAATAGAAGAAGGTGTTGAAGCAGCAAAAAAAATAGGATATCCAGTAGTTTTAAGACCAGCTTTTACATTAGGAGGAACAGGTGGAGGATTTGCAGATGATGAAGAAGAATTAAGAGAAATTATAAAAAATGCATTAAAGTTATCCCCAGTTAATCAAGTATTAGTGGAAAAAAGCATCAAAGGTTATAAAGAAATTGAATATGAGGTAATGAGAGATAAAAATGATACAGCAATAACAGTATGTAATATGGAAAATCTAGATCCAGTCGGAATACATACAGGAGATTCTATTGTTGTAGCACCTAGCCAAACTCTTACAAATAAAGAATATCAATTATTAAGAGATAGTGCGTTGAAAATTATAAGGGCATTAAAAATAGAGGGTGGATGTAATGTTCAATTTGCATTAGACCCACATTCTTTTAAATATTATTTAATAGAAGTTAATCCTAGAGTTTCACGTTCATCTGCATTAGCTTCTAAAGCAAGTGGATATCCTATTGCAAGAGTTTCAGCAAAAATAGCAATTGGAATGAGATTAGATGAAATCAAACTTGCAAATACACCAGCAAGTTTTGAACCTGCACTAGATTATGTAGTAACAAAAATTGCAAGATTTCCATTTGATAAATTCACACTTGCTTCAAATAAACTTAATACACAAATGAAAGCAACAGGAGAAGTAATGAGTGTTGGAAGAACATTAGAAGAAAGTTTGTTAAAAGCAATACGTTCATTAGAAATAGGTGTATGCCATATACAAATGGATAAGTTTAACAATATTGAAACAGAAGAGCTTATGAAATATATAAAAGACGGAACAGATGATAGAATTTATGCAATTGCAGAATTGATTAGAAGGAACACAGATTTAGGAATGATATATAACATAACTAAAATAGATATGTTCTTCTTAGAGAAAATAAAAAATATTGTTGAAGTAGAAAAAATATTGGCTGAAAATATTAATGATATTGAAACATTAAGATATGTAAAAAAAGTAGGATTTAGTGATAAGTATGTTGCTAAAGTATGGAAAAAGAAAGAAGAAGAAATATATTTATTAAGAAAGAAAGAAAATATTAAGCCAGTATATAAAATGATTGATACATGTAGTAGTGAATTTGAAAGTTATGTACCATATTTTTATTCTACATATGAAGAAGAAAACGAATCAATTGTAAGCAAAAATAAGAAAATAGTTGTATTAGGTGCTGGACCAATCAGAATAGGACAAGGAGTGGAATTTGATTATTCTACAGTACATGCAATTCAAACAATAAAAAAAGAAGGTTATGAAGCTATAATTATAAATAATAATCCAGAAACTGTTTCAACAGATTATACAACTAGTGATAAATTATATTTTGAACCTTTAACTGTTGAAGATGTTATGAACATTATAGATTTAGAAAAACCAGAAGGTATTATAGCAACATTAGGAGGACAAACTGCAATAAATCTAGCAGAGCCACTTTCAAAATTAGGAGTAAAACTA
>CANQQC010000082.1 GCA_947625925.1 uncultured Clostridia bacterium
CTTGCTCCATCATAACACCAATTCATCCAGCCAACATCTCTTACATGAACTCTATACATTATACTATAGTCATCTGATGCTTTTTTAAACTTTATTTGAACAGCTTCTATTGGTTTTCCTTTTCCAGTTGTTCCAGACGTCTTTCCTTCTCCAACCCAGGACTTCCATCCTTTATCTTTTACATATGCTCTATACCTAACTATTAAATCATTATATCCTGTTTTATTTATAACTAAAGCTTCCATTGATTTAGCTTTACCTGTCGTTCCTGCTATAGCTTTTTCTTTAACTGTTTTCATCCATCCTATATTTTGTACATGTGCCTGATATGTTAGCATTCCTTCTCTTTTTATAATTCTAATTTGAATTGCTTCTATTGGCTTTGCCTTTCCAGTTGTTCCAGCTTTTGATCCATTTTCTACCCAATCTTGCCATCCTATATCTCTAACATGTACTCTATATTGAACTATATAATTTGATGTTCCTTTTAGTTTTATTTCAATTGCCTCTATAGATTTAGCTTTTCCAGTTGTCCCTGCCATTTTTCCATTTTTTACCCATTTTTGCCATCCTATATTTCTTACATGAGCTCTATATGTTAATGTAACTCCTTTTGGCAAATTATCTGCTTTTATGTATATTGCTTCTATAGGTTTTGCTTTACCTGTTGTCCCTGATAGATTTCCATCTTTATGTGAATACTCCTTTTCCCAACCTATATCACTTATATGTGTATAATATGAAACTGTTATATTGTCATTATCGTTGTTACTTGATGCTGCCAATACATTCTTGTTCATAAAATGTAATGAACATAAGAATATTGCTAATAATAAAAAAATATTTTTAATTTTCATACTAAACCCCTTTTCTTTTTTCTTTATAAAATCTTTTATTTTATTAACCAATTTTTCTTCTTCTTTATTATTCATCTATTTTAATATGTACATCTTTTAATTGCTCTTCTGATACTTGTGACGGTGCCCTCATCAATAAATCTCTTGCTTTTTTGTTTTTTGGAAATGCTATAATTTCTCTAATATTTTGTGAATCAGCAATTAACATTATCATTCTATCTACTCCTGGTGCTGCACCAGCATGTGGTGGTGTTCCAAATTGGAATGCATGATACAATGCGCCAAATCTATTTTTTACTTCTTCTTTAGTATATCCCGCTATTTCAAATGCTTTAATCATTGTTTCAGGACTATGATTTCTAACTGCTCCAGATGCCATTTCATATCCATTACATACTAAATCATATTGATATGCTAATATTTCTAGTGGATCTTTTGTTTCTAATGCTTCCAATCCTCCTTGTGGCATTGAAAAAGGATTATGACTAAAATCTATAGATCCATCATCTGCTAATTCATACATTGGAAAGTCTACTATAAAGCAGAATTTATATACATTTTTTTGTATTAAGTCTAATCTCTTTCCTAATTCAATTCTAACTAAACCTGCTATTTTTTGTGCTTTTTCAAATTCATCTGCTATAAAAAATATTGCAGAATTCTTTTTTAATGCGTATTCTTTTTCTAATAGTTCTTTCATTTGAGGATTTATAAATTTCGCTATTCCTCCAACAAATTCATAATTTTCATCTAATTTTGTCCAAGCTAATCCCTTTGCTCCAACTTCTTCAGTTGTTGCAAACTCTCCCATTTTATCAAAAAATTTTCTTCCTTGGTTCGCACAATTTTCTACAATTATTGCTTTTATTGTTTTTCCTTCAAAAGCTTTAAATTCTGAGTTTTCAAATACTTTTGTAACATCTTGTATTATCAATGGATTTCTTAAATCCGGTTTATCTATACCATATTTTTCCATTGCTTCTTTATATGGTATCTTAACGAAAGGTCCTTCGTCTACTTCCCAGTCCGTAAATTTTTTAAATGTATATGGAACAACATCCTCAATAACTTTAAAAACATCTTCTTGTGTTGCAAAACTCATTTCAAAATCTAATTGATAGAATTCTCCTGGTGCCCTATCTGCTCTTGGATCTTCATCTCTAAAACAAGGAGCTATTTGATAGTATTTATTAAATCCTGACACCATTAATAATTGTTTAAATTGTTGAGGTGCTTGTGGTAAAGCGTAGAATTCTCCTGGATTTAGTCTACTAGGTACCAAATAATCTCTTGCTCCTTCAGGAGATGAATTTCCAAGTATTGGTGTTTGTATTTCTGTAAAACCTAATTCATCCATTTTATCTCTTAATGTTTTTAATATTTTTGAGCGCAATAAAATATTGTTATGAAGTTTTTCATTTCTCAAATCTAAAAAACGATATTGTAATCTTAAATCTTCTCTTACTTCTTGATCATTGTTTATTTCAAAAGGTAAATTATTTTCGCATTTTCCAAGTAGTTCAATATAATTTGCTACAATTTCTATTTCTCCTGTTGGCATATTTAGATTTTTACTGCTTCTTTCCACAACTTTTCCTTTTATGTGGATGCAACTTTCTTTTGGATATTTACTTACTTGTTCTTGTAATTTTTTATCACTTATTATTATTTGTGTTATTCCAAATTCATCTCTTAAATCTATAAATTCCATTCCACCTAAATTTCTAATTTTTTGTATCCATCCTGCAAGTTCAACTTCTTCTTCTATATTTTTTATTGTTAACTCTCCACATGTTTTTGTTCTATACATATATTCGTTCCTCCAAAGTTTTTACATATTTTTCTATAATATATATTATCACACCACTTGTAAAACTACAAGATAAATAGCTTAAATGATTACTTTTTATATTGATAAAAAAGTCAATAAATGTTATATTTAAATTATAAATTTATTTTTTATGAAAGGAGGTAAATAATATGGAAAATAGAGAAGTAGCAAATTCTTCAAAAATGTCTTCAGAATTGATAGCCGGTTTCTTTTTATTTGGAATTTTAACAACAATTGTTTATTGCATTATTATAAATATTTTTAAGAATATTCTTGCAAATTCCTTACCTATACTTACAGCAATAGTTATTTTCCTTCAAGCAATTACTTACTATTTTACTTGGAAATTCTCAATTTCTTATACAATGAAGAAAAAAACAATGGAAACTTCTAATTTGTCTCGTGTTATGCGTAACATTATAATCTTTACTGTAATATTTTTAATAATTTCTTCAATATCCATATATTTTGATTACAAAAAAGTAAGCAGTTCTACTCAATCAATATCTTCTGGTTCTTCATTAGTAGTCACTTCAAGAACAAGTGATTTAGCAAACAGCTCATTAAATAAACTTTCTCAACAATCTAGTATTTGCTTTACTCTAAAAGCAATTGGTTGCATAGCTTATGCATTTGGAAT
>CANQQC010000083.1 GCA_947625925.1 uncultured Clostridia bacterium
CTGTATAAATATCGTAAACCTGTTATATATTGTTTAATTTGTTCTTAAATTCTTTTTATACTTTAAAAAATTTAATTAAAATACTTAATAACTTTTTATATATAATTTTATATTTTTTTACTTTTATATTTTTTTATTTATTTTAATTTTTACTTTATATTTAAAATAAATTAATTAAATTATTTATTAGTTTTTTTATATCTAATTAATGCTTATTTTAACATTTTATATTTTTTATTATATATATCATTAAATAATTAATTTTAATAATTTTAATTACTTTATAATTTATATAAATTTTTTAAATTGTTTTTTTAAGTTTTATTTATGTTTTTATAATTATACTTTTTGCTTTTTTTACATTTTAATTTTGTTCATTTAAATTAATATGACATTATATAACTAAATTTTGATAAGTATGGTTTTGTTTTTATTTGTGTTTTTATTTGTGTTTTTATGTATACTAATTAAATTTTTTTAACTTTTTGTTTGTTTTTTATACAAAATTCCTCAATCTTGTCTATGCGATACTTTTAAAACTTTTAATTTTTAAAATTTTTAAGGATTTTTACTTTTTTATTCTATAAATATAGTAAACTTATTATATCTTGTTTAATTTGTTCTTAATTTCTTTTTATACTTTAAAAATTTAATTAAATTACTTAATAGCTTTTTATATATAATTAATTATTTTTTATATTTTTTTACTTTTATATATTATTATTTATTTTAATTTTTACTTCACATTACAAAATTCTTAATTAAATTATTTATGAGAATTTTTATTTTAAATAATCTTTTTTATATTTATTATATTTTCTGTATTTTATTATATATATTAACTTAAATATTTTAAACTAATTGTATTTATATAAATTTTAAAAATTTTTTAGTCTAATTTTATATTCATTATTTTTTCTTTTGCCTTTATTTTCTTTATAAAAATAAATCTATTTAAATACACTTATTGTTATATTGTTAAGTTTTAATAAATATACTTCTTTGTTTTATTTTTGTACTTATGTATACTAATTGTTTTTTTTATTTTCCAATTTATTTTCATATAAAAAATCTTCAATCTTTTATATGCGATGGTTTCAAAGCTTTTAATTTTTTTAAATTTTTAAAGATTTTTACATTTTTATTATATAAATATCGTAAACTTTTTGTTTGTTTTTTATGTTTTAAAAATCTAAATTTAATTATGTCTTTTTTATTTTAAATTAAATATAATTTAAAGTTCTTATAATTTCTTTTTATCATTTAAAAACTTAAATTATTTATTAGCTTTTTATATATAATTAATTATTTTTTATATTTTTTTACTTTTATATTTTTTTATTTATTTTAAAATTTACTTAATATTTAAAATAAATTAATTAAATTATTTATTAGTGTTTTTATATCTAATTAATGTTTATTTAAACATTTTATATTTTTTATTATATATATCATAAAGTAATTAATTTTAATTACTTTATAATTTATATAAGTTTTTTAAATTATTTTTTATAAGTTTTATTTATGTATTTATAATTATACATTTTGCTTTTATTTGTATTTTAATTTTGATCAATTAAATTAATATGACATTATATAACTAAATTTTGATAAGTATGGTTTCTTTATTTGTGTTTTTATGTATACTAATTACATTTTTTTAGCTTTTTGTTTGTTTTTATAAAAAATTTCTCAATCTTGTCTATGCGATACTTTTAGAACTTTTAATTTTTTTAAACTTTTAAAGATTTTTACTTCTTTGCTGTATAAATATAGTAAACTTATTATATATTGTTTAATTTGTTCTTATTTTCTTTTTATCATATAAAAATTTAAATTAATTTACTTAATAACTTTTTATATATAATTAATTATTTTTTATATTTTTTTACTTTTATATTTTTTTATTTATTTTAAAATTTACTTAATATTTAAAATAAATTAATTAAATTATTTATTAGTGTTTTTATATCTAATTAATGTTTATTTAAACATTTTATATTTTTTATTATATATATCATAAAGTAATTAATTTTAATTACTTTATAATTTATATAAGTTTTTTAAATTGTTTTTTTAAGTTTTATTTATGTATTTATAATTATAAATTTTGCTTTTATTTGCATTTTAATTTTGATCAATTAAATTAATATGACATTATATAACTAAATTTTGATAAGTATAGTTTTGTTTTTATTTATGTTTTTATGTATACTAATTACATCTTTTTAGCTTTTTCTTTATTTTTAATACAAAAATTTTCAATCTCTTCTGTGCGATACTTTCTATAACTTCATCATTTTTTGTTTTTTAATATTTTTTATCCTAATAATGTATAATTATCGTTAACTCTTTGTTTTTATCTTTATTTTTTTAATTTTTAAACATTTATATGTTTGCTCATTTTATTATCCTTTTTATTTTTATATATTTTAAATTTTACTTTTCATTTAAGAATATTTTAATTAAATTATTTATTATTTTTTTATATTTAATTATTTTCTTATTTAAATATTTTTTTATTATATACATTATTAAATAGCAACCTCGCGTAAAACGCGAGGTTTTGCTTTTACCCTATAAGGGTCTGGTACCAGCGA
>CANQQC010000084.1 GCA_947625925.1 uncultured Clostridia bacterium
TCTTTATTCTAGTTTTTTCATTATATAAATATATATTTTAAAAGTCAATATAGTTTTTTAATTCAAAAAGAGAGTTTATTATTAAATAAACCCTCTTTTATATTTTATAAATAGTTCTAATCGTGAGCTGTTGTATATCCATGATCACAGTATTGATGCGATGATGTAAATCCATGTGTACATGCATTATATTTCAATGTTGTATAGTTAGAAACTGTTTTATTACAATAGTTGTTTGATGTTCCTATTGATCTTCTAAATGTTCCATTGCAATAATTATATCCTGTCTTTATATTTCTTACTCTTGTTCCTGTACATGTACTTGTCTGTCTGCTTATTGATCTTGTATATGTCCTTCCACATGTACCTGTTGATGAACTAATTGATCTTGTATATGTCTTTCCACATGTACCTGTTGTCGAACCTATTGATCTTGAGTAAGTACCTCCACAACTAGTCGTCGATTTACAAGCATGTTGACCTAGCTGACTAATATGTTTATTTGCACACGATGGAGAACAGTGATATCCATATTGTTGTCCATCAACCATACCAGTCCTGCAATAGGTACAACCCAAGTGGTAAGAGAGACCATTCGTATTTTTTCCACACATACAACAAGCTTGAGCCATACCTCCAGTATGATAAGTTAAATAACGATATGTTGTTGTAGATGATGTTTGTCTACATGAACCAGATGATGTTGATGTATGTGATGTATTCTTTGAACAATGATAGTGTGCTGCTGTTGATGATGTTTGTGTTGCGCCACATGTATTACATTTATATGTTGTTCCTGTGCTTTGTGTACATTTCTTTGCTGTTGTTGCTGATAAGTTTGTATGTGTTGGACAGTGATAATGTGCTGCTGTTGATGATGATTGTGTTGCATTACAATAATTACATTTATATGTTGTACCTGTGCTTTGTGTACATTTCTTTGCTGTTGTTGCTGATAAGTTTGTATGTGTTGGACAGTGATAATGTGCTGCTGTTGATGATGATTGTGTTGCACCACAGTAATTACATGCATAATATGTTCCTAAGTTATATCCACATGTTCCTGATGATGTTCCTGTATGATTTGTATTAGAATTACAATGATAGTGTGCTGCTGATGTTGATGATTGTGTTGCGCCACAGTAATAACAATAATAATATGATCCTGTTGAAACACTACATGTTCCTGATGATGTTGATGTATGGTTTGAGTTATTTGAACAATGATAATGGTTTGCTGTTGTTGATGTTTGATTTACACCGCAATAGCTACAAGGATATGTTGTACTCAATACGTAAGTACATTTATTGCTACTTGATGAGTATCTTGTACTTGTATGTGATGAACAGTGATAATGTAAACTTTGTGTACTACATTTACTACATGTGTAGTATGTAGTATAGGCATTACATGTTTTTCCTGTTCCTGGACATTTTGTCTTTCCTGAACTACTTGTTTGATCTGTTAGTCCTCCATTGTCTGTTACTATACAATAATAGTTATATGTAGAATAATTGCTTAAATTAGACCATGTGAATGATACTGCTGTTCCTGCTGTTGCTGTTTGTGTTCCTACTAATGCTCCTCCACTATTATTATATAATTTGTATGTTAATGTTCCTCCTTGATCATCTTTTGCTAATGCATATATCGTTAAGCTTGTTGTTGTTTTTGATGATGTATATAACTGTGTAAATGTTGGTTTTGTATTTAATACTACAGTTGTACTTGCTTTTCCTATATTTCCTGCTCTATCTTTTGCATATAAATACCATGTTGTTGAACTTGTTGCTGTTCCTGTAAATGTCTTTGATACTGTTGTATTTGGTACATCTGTCCATCCTGATGATGGTGCTGTACTAGCTGTTGTAAATATATATCCTACTAATCCTGATTCTGTATCTCTTGCTGTTCCTGTTAATGCTCCTACATTTGCTGATATACTTACTGTTGGTGGTGTAGTATCTCTTGTTACTGTACATTGTGCTTTTCCTACATTTCCCATTGCATCTATTGCATATAAGTACCATGTTCCTGCTGCTGCATCATTATATATATATGTCTTTGGTGTTGTTGTTGCTGGTGATACTTCTGTCCAGTCTGTTGGTGTTACATTACTTTGACTAAATTTGTATCCTACTATTCCTGATTCTGTATCTGTTACTGTTCCTGTTAATGTTCCCATGTAGTCTGAACTTGCTGATATACTTACTGTTGGTGATGTTGTGTCTATTGTTTGTACTTCACTACTCTCCTTACTTATGTTTCCTACTCTATCTTTTACATAGAAGTACCATACTCCATTCTTTGTTACTGATTGTGTATATGTTTGTTCTTCTGTCGTTGGCTCTACTGTTTTCCATCCATCTGAACTTGCTGTTAGTGTACTACTTTGACTGAATTGATATCCTGCTATTCCTGATAATGTATCTCTTGCTTTTCCTTTTAACTCTACTGATGTATATCCTTGTCCTTTTTCTAGTCCTTTTATCTCTGGTACTATTCTGTCTATATTCATTATATTTGCTGTTGCATAATTTCCTGCCTCTCCTGCTAATCCAGATCTGTTTACTAGTCTTGCAAATATCAATCCATTTTCTTGCATTTCTACTGGTGTTGAATAGTTTACCCAACTGTTCTCTTTGTCCGGATTTGATTTCGTATATTGTATTGCATATTCACTATGTTTTGTTGTTATTTCTACCATTACATTTTCTGTCGTCCATTCACTTGGTGTCATTTTGAAAACTATGTCTCCTTCTTGAAGTTTTGATGGTACTGGATCATCATGTACTGTTACTGTTCCATCTGGATCTACTTCAACATAGAAATCATCTCCATATGGGAATGTTATGTCATCTCCGTCATCTCCTGGTACTATGTCATCTGGGTTTACTCCCATATTCTTTTCTATATTTTCTTTAAGTTTATTCATGTCAATTTTTAGGTCGTCGTCTGAATCGTCATTGTCTACTTCACTTGCCCATACTTCAACTTGTGTCTTTTCTTTAATTTCTCCCCTTTTGTTCTCTCTTCTTGCTCTCATTGCAGCATTTAATGGTCCACCGCCTCCAGTTAGTACAGCAACTGATATCATGGCTAGAATCATCATTAC
>CANQQC010000085.1 GCA_947625925.1 uncultured Clostridia bacterium
ACAGATGATATTTTTAAATTACCAAATGAGTGTGAAATGTTTATTTCTATTGATAGATATAGAGGAACTTTATTTGAAAACACAAATTCTTTAGAATCTCAAAAAGAATTTGTATTAGATGATTTTTATGATATACAATATAATAAAGTTGTTCAAAAGTTAGCTAATATTTCTATTAAAATGAAGAATTCTGAAAAGACGTCTATGTTACCTACAAACTATTCTTTCTTGGAAATGTTTGAAGTTGGAAATATTGAATCTTTAAATATACTTGATCGTTGGAAAAGTAATGATTCAACTATGTCTTTAAGAACACCTATCGGAATTGATGAAAACGGAAGAACTATTTCTTTAGATATACATGAAAAATACCATGGACCCCATGGACTTATTGCAGGTAGTACAGGTTCAGGAAAGTCTGAATTTATAATAACTTATATATTATCTTTAGCAATAAATTATCATCCTGATGATGTAACTTTTTTGTTAATAGATTATAAAGGTGGTGGACTAGCAGGTGCTTTTGAAACTAAAGACTATAGATTACCTCACCTTGTTGGAACTATAACTAACATTGATACTAATGGATTACAAAGGTCTCTTATTTCAATACAAAGCGAATTAAAGCGAAGACAAATTTTATTTAATAAAGCGAGAGCATTAACTAATGAAGGAACAATTGATATTTATAAATATCAAAGACTTTACCATGAAGGTATTGTTAAACAACCAATTCCACATTTACTTATTATATGTGATGAATTTGCTGAATTAAAACAACAACAAGGAGAATTTATGGATGAACTGATTTCTGTTTCAAGAATTGGTAGAAGTTTAGGAGTTCACTTGGTTTTAGCGACTCAAAAACCTGCAGGTATTGTAAATGATCAAATTAGGAGCAACAGTAAATTTGCAGTATGTTTAAAAGTCCAAGAAAAGTCTGATAGTCAAGACGTTATTAAAAAATCAGATGCAGCATTTTTGAAAAATACAGGACAGTTTTATTTGCAAGTAGGTAATCATGAATATTATGTGTTAGGACAAGTTGCGTGGGCTGGTGCACAATATACTCCTTCTAATACGATTCAAAAGAAAGTAGATACTTCTGTTGAGTTTATTTCAAATATTGGGGAGCCTATAAAAAGAGTAGATGATGTATTAAAGCAAAATGTTAATAGCCAAGGTGAGCAGTTAACAAATATTGTTAGATATATTTCTGATTTAGCTAATAAAGAATCTTTGAAAAAAGATAATAATTTATGGTTAGAAGATATTCCTCAAGATATTTATATTGGAGATTTAAGAGTTAAATATAGTGTTAAAGAAAGTTCTGATGACATAGAGGCGGTAATTGGAGAATATGACGATCCTTCTAATCAAAAACAGGGACTTGTAAAAATCAACTTATTTGATAAAGAAAATATAAATATTTATGGTAACGCAGAAAGTGGAAAAGAGACATTGTTAAGTACTATGATTTATGATTTGATGACAAATTATAGTTCTGAAGAAGTTCAATTTTATATATTAGATTTTGGCAGTGAAGTTCTTAAGGTATTTAAGAACAGTCCACATGTTGGTGATGTTATTTTTTCAAGAGATGAAGAAAAAGTAAGTAGATTTTTTGATATGATAAGAAAAGAAATTAAAGCAAGAAAAGTTATCTTGTCAGACTATAATGGAGATTATAATTTATATTTGTCAAAAGGAAATGTAATGCCTATAATTATGGTTGTTTTAAATAATTATGAGGTTTTCCAAGAAAATTATGGTGTTAAATATGATGATATTTTTTCTACGATAACTAGAGACTGCACTAAATATGGAATAATATTTACTACAACTGTTAACTCTGTTATGTCTATGAGATATAGATTAAATCAAAATTTTAGTAGAAAATTAGTTTTACAATTGAGTAATTCTGATGAATATTTAAATATTTTTAATAAACTTATAAAAAAGAAGCCTTCAAATGTTTTTGGTAGAGGTTTATTTGAATTTGGTGATAATAAGGAAATTCTTGAATTTCAAACTGCAAGAATTTGTGGACATAAAGATTTTAATGTATGTATAACTGATACTATTAAAAAACTTCAAAAAATGAATAACGTTAAAGCTAAACCTATACATGTTATTCCTAAATTTCTATCTATGGATAGTGTAGCAGAAGAAATGAAAGACATTTCAACGATTCCTTTAGGATTAAAAAATAAAGATTTAAGCGTTTATACTTATGATTTTAAAGAAAATTTTACTACTCTTCTTGTTGCAAGAAATATGAAGAATGCAATAGACTTTGCTTATAAAATTATAGATGAAGTTAAGTCTTTAAAAGATGTTGATGTGGTTATTTTAGATGCTGAAGAAATGAGAAGAAATAGAGAGATTTCTTTAAAGGATGAATTTGAAAAAGCTAAAACAAGCATAGAAACTAAAATAGCAAAAAATGATTGTAAATTTATTTTATGTGTATTTATAGGAATTAATAAATTTTTTACCGAAAATGCTGTTGATGATACTGTTTTACATGAGTTTATGAAAAAAACAGAAAAAAGTGGAAAAGTAAGTTTTGTAATTATAGATAACCCTGCTGTTATAAAGAATAACGAATTTTTACAATGGTATAAAGATTTTGTTCAAAAAGATTGTGGTATTTGGGTTGGTAACGGAATTACTGAGCAATACTTGATTAGTAACAATATTTCAGCATTTTCTAAGAAAACAGATTATAATACAAGCTTTGGTTATGTAATAAAAGAAAGAGAAGCAACTTTAATTAAGTTAATTGAAATGAAAGATAGTAGTAGTGATTAGTATAATTTTTAATGAAAGGATAAAGTTTTAGTATGAATAAAGTATTAGTGAAATTATATATACCTGTAATTGAAGAACAGTATGATGTTTGGCTTCCAAAAAACAAAAAAATTTATAATGTTATTTTGCTTTTATTGAAAGGGATAAATGAATTAACGAAAGATGCTTTTAATACTGAGAGTTTGCCAATTCTTTATAATAAATTAACTGGTGCTAAATATAACATTAATGATAGAGTTCAAGACACAGACATTACTAATGGTACAGAAATTATATTAATATAGCATGTTTTAACAATTCTTGACAAATTTCTTATTTTAACATATAAAAGAATTATATTCGAGAGGAGGTGGAGAGTATGGCAGGAAATATTCAGAATGTTAATTTTCCTAAAATGGGAGAACGAGTTGCTAATTATATTATAAGAGTTAGAAGTATAGGAACAAATTTAAAAGATATAAAACAAGGTATTTTTTCATTAAGAAATTATTGGACAGGTAAAAGAATGAATGCTATTATTGAAAAATATAATAGCGTAAATCAAAGTTTGTTGACTAATTTTAATTTCTTTGGAAAAACTGTTTTGCATGTTTTATGTGAAATAAATGCACAATATCAACAAATGGAGAATCAAGGAATTGCAGTAGATCTTAATGATCAAACAAATGCAGCAGTTGACGAAATAGGAACAGCAATTGAATTAACTTCTATTGAAAATGTAAAATTTGAACAAGATAATGTTGTTTCTACTGTTTCAAAAATAAACGGTTCTTTTGAAAAATTAACTAGTGATTTATCAGCAATCGTTACTATTTTAGATGATTTAAAAACAGACTCAGATTCATTAAATAAACTTGTTACAAATTATAATGCTGTGGCTGATTCAATGGTTTCAAATATAAATCAAATTAAAGATAGCTTAAAAACTGAAATTGATAATGCAGTTAAGGTTGTTCAAACAACTGAAAGTTATAATGATTCAGATGCTTCTAGAATTCAATCTAATGGCTCTGAATAAGAAATGGGAGGTGTTTTATTATGGCAGGTAATATTCAAAGTATGAGTTTTTCTAAATTAAGTAGTAGACTTCATGATTATATAGTAAAAGTTCTTAAAATAAAAGAATCTTTACTTGATGTACATCATAGTATTTCTACTTTAAGAACATATTGGACAGGTAAAAGGATGAATGCTGTTATAGATAAATATAATAGTGTAAATAAAGCTTTGTTAAATAATTATTTTTTCTTTGGAAGGACTGTACTAAATGCACTAGCAGAAATTCATGCACAGTATGCACAAATGGAACAAAATGGAGTAGCAGTCAACTTAAATAACAGTGATAGTGTAAATGTTGGTATTGAAGAAATTGAAAAATTAATTGAAACAACATCTATAGAAAATGTAAAATTTGAACAAGAACAAGTTATTTCCTCAATTAATAAAATTGATAGTGATTTTGAAAATTTAACAAATGACTTATCAACAATTATTGGTATTTTAGATGATTTAAAAACAGATTCAGATTCATTAAATAAACTTGTTACAAATTATAATGCAGCTTCTGCATCAATTGTTTCAAACATAATGCAGATTAAAGAAACTATTAAAACAGAACTTGATAATGCTGTTAAAGTTGTTCAAACAACTGAAGCTTATAATGATAGTGATGCTTCAAGAGTTCAAGGTGGAACTACAGCTGAGTAATGCTGTATTTATTATAAAAAGTAAGTATATAGAAATTAAGGAGGTAATTTATTATGGCAGGAAATATTCAAAATTTAAGTCTTTCACAATTGCGAAGTAATTATGAAACATATAGAGGAAAAGTTAATAATATTAGAGATAATCTTTATGATATTTATATGGGAATTTTTACTCTAACAGTTAATTGGACAGGTAAAAGAATGAATGCTATTATTGAAAAATATAATAATGAATTAGTACAAAAGGTTATTCCTGTTTATGACTTTTTGGCAGATACAGTTTCGAACATCTTACAAGAGATTTGTGAACAATATGAAAGTATGGAAAACGCAGGAACAGCTCAAGATATTTCACATAGAGGTCTTATGTACCCAGCAATTCATAAAGAAACAATTGAGTTAACAACAATTGAAAATGTAAAATTTGAGCAAGATGCTGTGCTTTCTAAAGTTAGTACTATCACATCAAATTTAGATAATTTAGAAGCTAATATAACAAATATAGTTAGTATATTAGATGAACTTTCTAGTGCTTCGGATTCTTTAAGTAAACTTGTTACAAACTATCATTCACAATCAGAAGCACTTGTTAATACTGTAAAAGAAGTTAAAGAAACTCTTAAAAATGAGGTTAATAACGCTGTTAAAGTTGTTCAAACAACTGAAGCTTATAATGATAGTGATGCTTCTAGAGTTCAAGGTGGAGCTCAAGAATAAATTTAATATTTAAAAATATTAATAAAAGTAACTTAGGCATAATACCTAAGTTACTTTTATT
>CANQQC010000086.1 GCA_947625925.1 uncultured Clostridia bacterium
GGCAAAGCCTTTTATATTCTCACTCGCATAGCGAGTGGTTTTAACCCCGAGAGACGTTTTCGTCTCTCGCGTAATAATAAATTAAAATAATTATAAATTATTTTAATTACATCATTTTTATATCAATTTTAAAATTTCTTTTTATAAGTTTTTATTTATGTCTTTATGATTATTTAATTTACATTTATTTGTTTTTAAATTTTATTCTATTAAATTAACGTCTCATTATATTGTTAAGTTTTGATATTTATATTTTAGCTTTATTTTTGTTTTTATGTATACTAATTGCATCTTTTTAACTTTTTGTTTCTTTTTAATAAAAAAGACCTCAACTTCTTTTATGCGATACTTTCTATAATCTAATTTTTCTACGATTTTTAATAATTTTTATCTTAACAATGTATGATTATTGTTAACCCTTTGTATTTGTCTTTATTTTTTAATTTTTAAACTTTTATATATTTTCCTATTTTATTATTTTTATATGTTTTAATTTGTTTTAAATTTTACTTTTTATTTAAAACATTTTTTATTAATTTATTTATTTACGTTTTTATATCTAATTAATTGCTTAATTAAACTTTTTATATTTTAATTATTTATATTATTAAATAATTAATTTAAATAATTTTAATTACAATATATTTATATCAATTTTAAAATTTCTTTTTATAAGTTTTATTTATGTCTTTATAATTATTTAATTTACATTTATTTGTTTTTAAATTTTATTTTATTCTATCAAGTTAAACTTTTCATTATATTGTTAAGTTTTGATATTTATATTTTAGCTTTATTTTCGTTTTTATGTATACTAATTGCATCTTTTTAACTTTTTGTTTCTTTTTAATGAAAAAAACCTCAATTTCTTTTATGCGATACTTTCTATAATTTCATTTTTCTACGATTTTCAATAATTTTTATCTTAACAATGTATGATTATCGTTAACAATTTGTATTTGTCTTTATTTTTTAATTTTTAAACATTTATATTTTTGCCTATTTTATTATTTTTATATAATTAAATTTGTTTTAAATTTTACTTTTCATTTAAAATGATTTAATTGAATTATTTATTAGTATTTTTATATTTAATTATTTTCTTATTTAAATATATATATTATTAATTAATTTAAATAATTTTAATTACGTGATATTTATATTAATTTTGAAAATTTTTTTTAGTTTTATTTATTATTATTCTTTAAACTATATTTATTTTCTTTATAAAGTTAGAACTATTTTAATATACTTTTATATAATTATAAACAACACTTTATTTTGTATTATTTTTATTCTTATGTAAACTATTACCTTTTTGTTTATTATTCTTTTTTCTTTATGAAAATTCTTTTATATTATGTACGCGTTAGCTTTAAAACATTTTATTTTTTTGTTTTTTTTAATATTATTGCTTTTTATTTTTTTATACATGTTTAACCTGTAAATTATGTATAAAATTTTTTGCTTTTTATAAAATTATCAATTTTTATCTTTTTGTTTTTTTATGTTTTAGATTATTTAAATTAAAGAATTAAATATTTTTTTATAACTCTAATTATAATTAATTTTATAATTTAATTTTATTTTTATATTTATAAATTTATTTAATTATTTATTGAATTAAAATTTTTCTATATAATTATTAAAGTTTTATTTTTTTCTTTTTTTGTCCTTTTTTCTTTAAAGAGTCATTATCTAAAACTTTTATTTATACAACTTTTTTTTAATTTTATTTTGACCTTTTTTCTTGTTTATGTATACTTTTTTTGTTATAATATCTGTTTATTCTCATTAAGACTTATTTATCTATAAATCTTCTTTTTCTTTTTATGCGTAATCTTTTCACACTTTCGATTTTTATAATTCTATATTGTTTTTTACTTTTTTATTTTTTATAGTTCCTTTTTTATATCTTTTATAATTTTTTAAACTTTTTAAATCTTTAATTTCTTTAATTTCTCTAAAAATATTTTTTATAATATTTATATCAATTTCTTTTTTGTTTATTATAATAATTAAGAATATTTTGTTTATATTTTTATTTTTTATTATTTCTCTTGTTTTAATAATCCCTGAAATATTATTTTCCATTAATATAATTATTTTATTAGAAATTTTAAATATTTTTTCTTTTTCTATATTACTCATTTTTTTGTTTATTATTATTCCTATATTTCCTTCTTTATTTTCTAATTTTTTTATATCTTTAAATCCTATGTTATTATTAAACTTACTGTTTTTGTAGTATTTATTTTCTTTTATCAAAAAATAATTATCTTTTAATTTTAAATTATTTGTAATTATCTTTATTTCTTCTTCTTTAAATTTTTTTGTATTAACTATCGTTGATATATTACTTTCTGTTTTTTCTTTTAATATTATTTCTTTTAATTTATTTATTTTTATTTTTTTTGTTTGATATATTATAATATTTTTATTTTTTTTTATTTTATTTTTATTTTCTGTTATAATTATAATTTTAATTTTTTTATTTTTTTCAGTAATTTTTTTCAACAAAGTATTAGTTTTTATTTCTCCTTCAATTTTATCATCTATCAAAATATAATCTATTCTATTATTGTTTTTAAGTATATCAATAATACCTTCTTTATATGGAATATCTTTACCTATTATCTGAATACTTTTTATTTTTTTAATTTTATTTAAAATTTTAGGATTATCTATTGCTGATATTATTTTTTTCATTTTTTTCTCCTTCTATAATTTTTTTCTCATTTTCTGAGCACTCTATTTTAACTAAGATATGATCATTTCCTACAAAAGTTAAAGCTTCTCCTCTTTTTAATGATTTTATTTCAACTTTTTCTTTTTCAGACAAATTTGTAAATTCACTTAAAATTTTAATATTTTCTTCTTCAAGAGAAAAAAATGTTTTTATGCTAGAATTATTTAAAATACTTTTTCCATATGTTCCATTTTCTAAACTAAAAATATCTGATATATCTTGTGTAATTGCAATACTACTTCCTCCATATTTTCTTATAGTTTTAAATATTTTATATATAAAACTTGCTACTTCTTTATTTGATGTTACTCCTATAAGTCTCCATATTTCATCTAAATAAATAGCTTTTTTAACCTCTCTATTTTCTTTTATTTTATCCCAAAAAATATCAGTAAATAAATACATCCCATATTTTAAATTATCTTCTCCTAGATCATAAACATCTGCAACAATTAGTTCATTATCAATTTTAATATTTGAATAATTATTAAAAAACTTTAATGATCCTTTTACAAAAGGTATTAGTTTAATTTGAAATTTTTTAGTTTTTTTATCTTTTCCAAATTCATTATATAAATCTTCAAGTATAGGCATTTCTTCCTCTTTTTTAAATTTTCCTTTATAAAAAAGACTATTATCATCAAAAGTTATACCTTTTTCTTTATATGTTTTTATTAGTTTTTCTTCAATTATTGCTTTTTCTTCTTCATTTAAATTACCAAAAATTAAATTAAAAAAACCTATTAGTCTTCCTATTTTTGTAGCTAAATATCCATTTTCCCCTTCTTCAATGCTCTCTTTTCTTATCTCCAGCACGTTTATATAAGTTTTAGATGTAGGTCCTATTTTTATTTCTGTTCCACCTAGCTTTTTACAAATATTATTATATTCTCTATCCGGATCAATTATATATTGTTTTATTCCTATCAACTTATATCTTAATATTAGCAATTTACTATAAAATGATTTTCCTGCCCCACTCGTACCAAAAATACAAATATTTGCATTTTTGTATTTATTTTTATATCTATCTATAAAAACTAAAGAATTATTGTAAATATTAGTTCCAATAAAAATTCCCTCTTTATCAAATAAGCTTGAAGATAAAAAAGGATATGTAGATAAAAGTCCTGATGTTAAAACATTTCTTCTTGCTATATTTTTTATTTCTTTTTTATTTTCCATAAATGGCATTGTTGAAATAAAAAGTTCTTCTTCTCTAAATGTTGCTCTTCTTGTTTGCATCCCTTTACTTTGTGTAATTCCTTCTATTTTATTTAAATAATATTCTAAATTTTTTTCACTTTCAGAAAAAATATTTATATAAATATATAAATTATAAATATCTTCATTGTTTATTTGAAGTTCTCTTCTTATATACTTTGCATCATTATATGTAAAAGCTGCAATATCAATGTCTTCTCTGTTTTGATTACCTTCTTTTAATTCTACTCCAACATTTCCAATATGATATGTTAACTCTTTTATTGTTTTATATGAATCTTTTTTTTCATAAAAAATAGAAATATTCATGTTTATATCTGTTTCTATCAGACTTTTTAATAATAAATCTGTCTGTTCTCTATAATAATTTACAATTACTAATCCTCCATAATATAAATTATCTATCTCTAAATATTTTGGATTTTTTAAATTTATATATGCTGGTGTGATTCTATCTATCTCACTAAAAAAACCTTCTTTAATTTTTAATTTACTTTTTTCTTTTTTTATATTATTTCCTCCTTTAATTTCTTAAGTTTTTTCTTGCATTATAAAAAGAATTATATATATCAATAACTTCTTTTTTATTATTTATTTCAATTACTGTATTTCCACATCTTGATAAACATTCTTTTATTTTAAAATATTTTTCCTTTAAATCTGCAGTTATTATTTCTTTATTATAACTATCAACATTTTTTAATTTATTGGATATTATTAGATAAAAATTTTTAGAAGAACTTTTTTTTGAAGAATTTAAATTTTTTATATAATCGATATAATTTTTTCCTAGTTCCTTAATTTTTTCATTTTCTTTTTTATGGATATTTTTTTCTATTTGTTTTATGTGTGAACTTAAATCTTGCTTGTTACTTTGAATTAAAATTTGAATATTAAAATTACATGTTTTTAAAAAAATTTTATAAGAATTTAAAATTGATTTTTTTTCTAATTCTGATTTTAAGTTATAGTTAATTGGTTCAACTTTAATTATTTTAATTATTTTTCCATTTTTTAACTTTATATAACCTTCTTTATCAAAACTTTCAATTGGTATCCATTGCTGTGCAGTTTTGTTTATTTTTATTCCTCCTTTCTGAAACATTCTATATTATGCTATAATGTTTGTCAATTATTTTTCATCTTCATTTTTCGACATATTTTATTTTTTAATTTATGAATATTTTTTTTAATATTGTCTATAATAAGTTTATAAGGTTAATAATAGTTAATCAAAGAGTATAAATAGGTTTAGTTAAGCTTATTTATATTTGAGCAAATATATTTTATAGTATTTTATCATATTATAAAATGTAGGCGATAAGAATTTATGTGGTGTATGTAAGCTGTATAAAACAATATATGGTTAAATTATATGATATAAATTCGAGATAAGATTGTTTTTATATCTAAATGTTAAGTGGTTATTACTAGTCCCTTTGGGATGAATATAGTTGCTTTTGGTGTATTGATGGTCGAATGACTGATGAATATATTTGGTATAGGGCTTACTTATACAGCAATGTATATTAGGTTCGAACATTAGGTATATTTGTCTGAGTTATGATTATTATTAGCTTTATAGATTAAAGGTAGATAACAATAACGTTATCTACCTTTAAATATTATATATCTAGATTTTTAACATATTTTGCATTTTCTTGAATGAATTCCCTTCTTGGTTCAACTTCATCTCCCATTAAAATTGTAAATATTTCGTCTGCTTTTATTGCATCTTCCATTGTTACTTTAACTAAAATTCTAGCTTCTGGATCCATTGTTGTTTCCCATAATTGTTCTGGATTCATTTCACCAAGTCCCTTATATCTTTGTATTGAAACAGAATCTCTTGAAATACCTTTCTCTTGTAAATCTTCAAAAGCTTTATCTAAATCTTCATCTGTATAACAATAAACATCTTTCATTCCTTTTTTTGAAAGTTTATATAATGGTGGTTGTGCTAGAAAAACATTACCATTTTCAATTAAAGGTCTCATATATCTAAAGAAGAATGTTAATAATAATGTTCTAATATGTGAACCATCAACATCAGCATCAGCCATAATAATAACTTTTCCATAACGTATTTTAGTTATATCAAAATCTGCACCAATTCCTGCTCCAACTGCAAGTATAACTGGTTGCAATTTATCGTTATTGTATATTTTATCTGCTCTTGATTTTTCAACATTAAGCATTTTTCCCCATAAAGGTAAAATCGCTTGAAATCTTCTGTCTCTTCCTTGTTTAGCACTTCCTCCAGCTGAATCCCCCTCAACTATATATACTTCACATTCTTCAGCTTTTTTACTACTACAATCTGCTAGTTTTCCTGGAAGAGTTGATGTTTCTAATGCATTTTTTCTTCTAACAAGTTCTCTTGCTTTTCTTGCTGCTACTCTTGCTCTTGATGCACTAATACATTTTTCCAATATTGATTTTGCCACAGCAGGGTTTTCTTCTAAAAAGGCTGATAAAGAATCATTCATTGTGCTCATAACAGCACCTGTTACTTCACTATTTCCTAATTTTGTTTTTGTTTGTCCTTCAAATTGTGGCTCCATAACTTTAACTGAAATAACAGCTGTAATTCCTTCTCTTATATCCTCTCCTTGTAAATTAGGTTCTTTTTCTTTCAATATGTTATGTGATCTAGCATAATCATTAAATACTTTAGTTAAAGATCTTTTAAAGCCCTCTAAATGAGTTCCACCTTCTACTGTATTTATGTTATTAACAAAGCTATAAATATTTTCAGAATAACTTGTTGTATATTGTATAGCTATTTCAACTGGTACTTCTCCATTTTTTTCTATATATATAGGTTTTTTATTTATTGACTCTTTATTTTTATTTAAATATTCAACAAAAGAATTTAATCCACCTTCAAAATGAAACTCAGATTTTTTTTCTTCTTCCTCATTTCTCTTGTCTTCAATTGTTATTTTTAAACCTTTAGTTAAAAAAGCTATTTCTCTTAATCTTTTTTCAAGAACTTCATATTCATAATCTAAGCTTTCAAAAATTGTATCATCAGCTAGAAATCTAACAAGTGTTCCTGTTTTTTTAGTATCTCCTATCTTTTTTAATGGTTTTACTGTCTTTCCTTTTTCAAAAGACATTTGATAAATACCGCCATCTTTTTCAATTGTTACTTC
>CANQQC010000087.1 GCA_947625925.1 uncultured Clostridia bacterium
AAAGAAGAACTAAAAAAAGAAGTTAGTACAATATCTTTTGAAACTTGGATAAAACCATTAAACATTCAATCTATTAATGGTAATAAAATAGTTTTTACTGCTATTTCAGAGTTTCAAAAAGATTTTATAGAAAATCGTTATTCAGAACTAATTTTAAATACATTAAAATTTATTACTAATAAAGAATGGACTTTTACTGTTATTGATTTATCAAAAGCAACAGAAAATACATCTACAGTTGAAGATTTTTCTAAAAATCAAAATCCAAATATTTCTAATGCGGAGTTTACATCAAATAGGGCAACTTTAAATCCAAAATATACTTTTGAAACTTTTGTTGTAGGAAACAACAACCGTTTTGCTCATGCTGCATCTTTAGCAGTTGCAGATAAACCTGCTCAAGCATATAATCCTTTATTTTTATATGGGGGAGTTGGTTTAGGAAAAACTCATTTAATGCATGCAATTGGAAATAAGGTAATAGAAGATAATAGAAATTTTAATATATTATATGTAACATCTGAAAAATTTACAAATCAATTAATAAATGCAATAAAAGATAATAAAAATGAGCTTTTTAGAAATAAATATCGTAATATTGATGTTCTTTTAATTGATGATATTCAGTTTATTGCAGGAAAGGAAAGAGTTCAAGAAGAATTTTTCCATACTTTCAACTCTTTACATGAAGAGGGAAAACAAATAATTATTTCTAGTGATAAACCACCAAGAGATATTCCTTTCTTAGAAGATAGATTGAAATCAAGATTTGAATGGGGTCTTCTTGCAGATATTTCATGTCCTGATTATGAAACTCGTTTTGCTATTTTAAGAAAGAAAGCACAAGATGAAAACGTTATTATTGATGATTTAATTCTTTCTAATATAGCAAATTCCATTGATTCAAATATTAGAGAACTTGAAGGTGTTTTTAATAAAATTGTTGCAAGAGCTTCTTTAACACATAGTCCAATTACTATTGAATTAGCAGAAAAGATTATAAATGAATTTAAAGCAGCAAATGAAAAAGTAATATCTTCAGACTTCATTAAAGAAACAGTTTCAAAATATTTTAATATAGAAAAAGAAGCTCTTTCTAGTGACAAAAGATCTAATGATATAGCTTTTCCACGACAAATTGCAATGTATTTGTGTAGATCTGTTGCTAATATGTCTTTTCCTAAAATAGGGGAAGATTTTGGTAATAGAGATCATTCAACTGTAATGCATGCATATAGAAAAATAGAAAAAGAAATAAAAGAAAAAACTAGTACAAAACTAATTGTGGAAAGTGTTAAAAACATAATAACAAAAGATAATGTTTAGAAATTTAAATAATTAAACAACTTTTTTAAAATTCTTGTTTGGAAAAATAATAGTTCGTAAAAAAATATTCTTTTTCTTCTTACGGAACCAACATATAGAATATCCACATACATATGTGAAAAAGTTGTTAAAAATTTGTTAATAAGTAAATTATTAACAAATAAAATTTTAGGATGTTGATTATTTTTCAATTTATCCACATATTTATTAACAGTAATTTTATTAGATATTTCAACTTTCAACAAGGTTTTCCACAATATCCACAATACCTAATACTATTACTACTAAAAATATTATATATATATAAAGGAGATAGAGCCATGAAAATAATTTGTTATAAAGATAAAATTCTTAAAGCTATCAATTCCGTAACAAAAGGTGTTGCATCAAAAACACCAATGCCTATATTAGAAGGAATACTAATTCAAACAAATGATAATAAAATAAAATTAACAACATATGATTTAGAAATAGGTATTGAATATATTATTGATTCAGAAGTAGAAGAACAGGGTAGTACAGTTGTAAATGCATTTATGTTTAGTGAAATAATAAGAAAACTACCAGATACTGAAATAAAAATAACATTAAATGAACAAAACTTATTAGAGATAGAATGTGAAGGTGCTTTATATAAATTAGCAACAATGAATCCAGATGAATTCCCAGAGTTACCAAAGATAGAAATTGAAAATTCTATAGAATTAGAACAAAACACATTAAAAAATATGATTAGAAAAACAATATTTGCAGTAAGTAATGAAGATACTAGACCTATTTTTACAGGAAGTTTGTTTGAAGTAAAAGATAATCAATTAAATATTGTTTCAATTGATGGATTTAGATTAGCATTAAGAAAAAAATATTTAGATAAAAATACTAGTGATTTCAGTGCAGTTATTCCAGGGAAAACTTTAAATGAAGTAAATAAAATATTAACAGATTCATTTGAACTTGTTAAAATAGGTGTTTCTAAAAACCAAGCTTTATTCCAAATGGATAATTGTAAAGTTGTAACAAGAATTATAGATGGTGAGTTTTTAAATTATAAAAATGTTATTCCTGAAAATTGGGAAACAAGGATAAAAGTTGATAAAAATAATATTCAAGATAGTTTTGAAAGAATTAGTTTAATTTCTTCTTCTGCAATAGAAAAAGAAAAGAAATATCCTGTAAAAGTAAATGTTGGTGTAGGAAATGTTTTAATTTCTTGTACAAATCAAACAGGACAAGCAAAAGAAGAACTTTTTGTTTCAACAGAAGGAAAGAGCTTAGAAGTTGGTTTTAATCCAAAATATTTTTTAGATAGTTTAAAAGCTATTGATGAAGAGGAGGTATATATACAATTTGGATCAAATATATCTCCATGTATAATAAAATCTACAGAAAATGATAACTATGTTTATATGATTTTACCAATAAGATTGAAAGAAGATTAAAAAATAAAAAGCGGGTGAAAAAATATATCCGCTTTTTTATCTAAATAAAATAAAAAAATTAAAAATAATAAAAAAATTTATAAAAAATAAAAAAATATTATAAAAAATAAAATAAATAATAAAATAAAAAAATTAAAAATAATAAAAAAATTTATAAAAAATAAAAAAATATTATAAAAAATAAAATAAATAATAAAATAAAAAATAAAATAAATAATAAAAATATATTATAAAATATAAAAATTGTTAAAATAAAAACAAAAATAAATTAAAAAAATAAAAATAAAAAAACATAAAAATTAAACAATAAAAAAAGGTTTACATAGAAAATAATAAAAAAATATAGAAAAATAATAAAAATAAAAAATATAACAAAAAATATAAGCTTACGTATATAAGAAGAATATAAAAAAACATCAAACATAAAAAAAATTTAAAATATTATAAAAATAATATACATAAAACAAAAAATAATATTTTTTTTATTTATAAAAAAAATCTAAATTTTAGATTATAAAAAACAACGAATTTCGGAGAAAAAAATGTGGATTAAAAAAATAAAATTAAATAATTTTAGAAATTATAAAAAAGAAGAAATTAAATTAAAAAAAGGAATAAATATTTTTTATGGAGAAAATGCTCAAGGAAAAACAAATATTATAGAAGCAATTTATTTATGTGCTATGGGAAAATCTTTTAGAACAAATAAAGATAAAGAAATGATAAAAATAGATAGTGAAAATTCAATAATTGAAGCTGAATATGAAAAAGAGGATAGAGATGGAAAAATAAAAATTTCTTTAGAAAATAAAAAAAATGTTTTTTTAAATGGAATTAAAATAAAAAAGTTAAGTGAATTAATTAGTAATTTAAATATTGTTATTTTTACACCTGACGATATAAATATATTAAAAGGTGGACCACAAAATAGAAGAAAATTTTTAGATATTATGATAGGTCAATTAAAACCTAATTATATATATATATTAAACAATTATTTAAAAACATTAGAACAAAGAAATATTTATTTAAGACAAATAAAAGAAGAAGGAAAAAATCAAGAATTATTAGATATTTGGGATGAGAAAATATCTGAATATGCTGTTGAGGTTTATAAATATAGAAAAGAATTTATGGAAAAAATTGAAAAACAAATAAAAAAAACACATAAGGAAATAACTAATAATAAAGAAGAAATAAGTATACAGTATATTTCAGAATGTAATGAAAAGGAAAAATATAAAAAAAAGTTAAAGGAAAGAAGAAATTTAGATATAATAAAGGGATATACAACAAAAGGGGTTCATAGAGATGATTTTATTATAAAAATAAATGATAAAGAAGTTAATATATATGGATCTCAAGGTCAACATAGAACAGCAATATTATCTTTAAAATTAGCAGAGCTTACAGTTGTTGAAGAGGAAATACAAGAATTTCCTATATTATTATTAGATGATTTTGTGTCAGAGTTGGATAAAAAACGTATACATAATTTTTTAGAAAAAATAGGGGACATTCAAGTAATTATTACTTGTACTGAAAAATTAGATATTGAAAAAAAAGAAATTTTTGTATATAATGTAGTGGATGGAAAAATTTATAAGGAGTTATAACTATTTTCTT
>CANQQC010000088.1 GCA_947625925.1 uncultured Clostridia bacterium
AGAGTAAGTGATGGAAGATTTCAAATTAACGTCTCTGAAAATGCATACATAAATAGAATTAAAGCAATCTTAAAGTTAAAAGTGATTCAAAATAGATTTTCTAAACATGCACTAGAATTTACTCCTGTTGATTCAGCTGCAGAGGCAATTGTAAAAATAATAAAACATAATCCAAAATTTAATGTTTTACATTTATTTAATACTAATTTAATAGATTTTCCAGATGTAATTACAATTTTAAACAATTTAGGTTATAATATACAAATGGTATCAGATAAAGATTTTTCAGATACTGTAAAAGAATTCTTAAAACATAAATCTTTAAAAAATCAAATTTCTGGTATAATTCCAGATTTAAATAAAAAAAGAACTTTATCAATAGTAGCCAAAACACTACCTAATGCATATTTTACAACTCAATATTTAAAATCTATAGGCTTTGAATGGCCTGAGATAAATAAAGAATATATGGAACAATTTTTAGACTATTTCAAAAAAATTGGTTACATAGAATAGGAGGAAAGAATGTTAACAAACATTGGAGAAGCAATTGCTCTAATTATATCCGTAGTTGCTTGTATAATATCTTTTATTTTAATTATTAAAAAAGTCGAAAAAAGTCAATTGAGAAAATCTTGGCTTATAGTAAATACCTGTATGATAATTATGTGCTTAGGTATGATTTCTCAAATATTTTTATCAAAGCCCTTAAATATACCTCCAATTTATTTTGAATATATAACTTATTTGGGAAATGCATTTTTGTCGGTTGGTTTATTCTTTACAGCTTTAATATATGCAAATACTAAAATAACATTTAAAAAACGTTATTTTTTACTATTTATAATACCAGTAGCATCTTTATTGATATTATGGACAAATGATTATCATCATTTGTTCTATGAAAAATATTCAATATATCCTTCACAAACTGTTTATGGTAGTTTCTTGCCTATTTATAATGCTTATTCAATTGGTATGATGGTTATAAGTATCATATATTTGTTAAGATGTTCTATTAAAAACTCTGGTTTCTTTTCAATACAGTCAATACTTATAACCCTTGCTTTCATAATACCTATTGGAATAAACATATTATCTAGCTTTAAAGTATTAGATACAACAATTTATATAACACCAATAAGCTTTTCTCTTACAATTATTTTATTAACTTTTTCAATATTTAAATTTGACTTTTTAAAATTAGTACCTATCGCTTTGCAAAGAATTGTTAATAGAATATCAGATGGATATCTTGTTTTAGATACTGAAAATAATATTACTGATTTTAATAAAACATTTTTACAAATAGCCAATGCCCCTGCAAATAAACTAAGAGGGAAAAATATATTTTCTTTGGTTGCTAAAGATACTTATTTTAATATAGATGCTGCTCTTTTAAAAGAATATATTGAGAAATCAAAATCAACTGGTAAAATATATTCATTTGAAATAAAATTGTCTAATGTTGAAAAATATTTTAATGTTGAAGTATCTAGTATATTTTCAGAATCTTCCTTCCTTGGTATATTGATGTTATTTAAAGATATTACTCAACACACACTTGACTTACGTACCATAAAAGAAAGTCAAGATATGCTTATGGAAAAAGAAAGATTGGCATCTTTAGGTCAACTAGTTGGTGGAATCGCACACAACCTAAAAACACCTATAATGTCTATTGCTGGTGCCACAGAAGGACTTAAAGATTTAATTAAAGAATATGATATTTCTATTGGTGATCCAGAAGTAAATGAAAATGATCATCATGAAATAGCTAGAGATATGTATAATTGGGTAGATAAAATAAAAGATTATACTAAATATATGTCTGATGTTATTACTGCTGTTAAAGGACAAACTGTTACTCTTGTAAATGATGAATCTGTAAGCTTTACTGTTTCAGAAATGCTTAATCGTGTAAATATTTTAATGAAACACGAACTAAAAAACGCTATCGTATATTTAGATATATCTGTTAAAACAGATGAAAATTTATCTCTTAATGGTGATGTTAATAGTTTAGTACAAGTTATTAACAATATGATTTCAAATTCTATTCAAGCATATGATGGTAAAAAAGATCAAAAAATTGATTTAATTGTCGAAAGAATAAATAATAATTTAGTAATTACCGTTAAGGATTATGGACCAGGTATTCCTAAGAATATTTTAAAGAAATTATTTAAAGAAATGGTTACAACTAAAGGTAAAAATGGTACTGGTCTAGGACTATTTATGTCTTACTCTACTATTCGTGGACATTTTAATGGTAATATTACTGTTGAATCTAAAAAGAATGAAGGCACTACTTTTAAAATTATACTACCTTTATTCTATAATTAATATTTATAAAATAAAAAGACTTCATTTTGAAGTCTTTTTATTTTAACTTTATTTATATTTTTCTTGAATTTCTCTTATCTTATCATAATCATTTTCTATTATTTCTAAGAATTTCTCTGCTATTTTAGGATCAAATTGTGTTCCTTTACCATTTTTTATTTCTTCTTTTATTTTATCTATTTGTAAACTATCTCTATATACTCTTCTTGATTCCATAGCATCAAAACTATCTGCAACAGATGTAATTCTAGCTAAATATGGTATGTCTTCTCCTTTTAATCTGCTTGGATATCCTTTACCATCATAACGCTCATGATGATGTTTCACTATAGGAATTACCTCTTTAAATATTGTCGCATTTGACAATATATGAGCTCCTATCGATGGATGATTTTTTATTTGAGAGTATTCATCTTCTGAAAGTTTTGTTTCTTTTAATAATATGCTGTCAGGTACTCCAATCTTTCCTATATCATGAAATAATCCACCTATCCTTAATATTTTTAAATCATTTTCACTTAATCCAAGTTTTTTACCTAACAAAACTGAATATTCTGCCACTCTATCAGAATGTCCTCTTGTATAAGAATCCTTTACTTCAACTGTATAACGCAAAGTTTCAATACTTTCAATATATGAATTTTCTAGTTCTTCGTTTATTTT
This sequence comes from uncultured Clostridia bacterium, assembly GCA_947625925.1. Classification (GTDB taxonomy): domain Bacteria; phylum Bacillota; class Clostridia; order TANB77; family CAG-508; genus CAG-269. The sequence goes on from CANQQC010000088.1 coordinate 3,010, forward strand.
ACTTATTTCTTTCATTTGTGAAATTGATTTTATTCCTGATTCTATTAACAATAACAGTTGATCAAACTTATCACTTTTTTCACAATATCCTTGTATATCTAATCTTCTTATCGTCTCCAATGGAGGCGCTAAATCTTTATGTCCTGTTAATAGTAATATGTAAATACTTTTATTAAATTTTCTTACTTCTTCTACAACTTGATCACCATGTACTGGTGTCATAATAAAATCTAGAATCATCAAATCAAAATGTTCATTTTTTATTTTTTCAATTGCTTCTAATGGGTCTGTTACTCCGGTAAATGAATATCCTGACCTTTTTAAAAATATTGATAAAGAATCGATTATTCCTTGTTCATCATCTACAGCAATTATCTTATAAGGATTTTTATTATCAGCATTTGAGGTTTGTATATTTTTTCTCATTAAGCTTCCCCTCCTTTTTTTATTATATTGATAAATAGTTTAAAAATCAATAGTTTTTGTCAAAGCTTATTTATTTTTTGTTATTTTATAATATTTTTTGTTAAATATTCTATTGATATTACTATTAATTAAGATAATACTTTTAATATTACTGAAAAAATCTCATCTAATTTTACCATAAAAAGCCACGGTATTTATAGAAACATTTAAACATTAAAT